>JAUILP010000100.1 GCA_030432875.1 Oligoflexia bacterium
GCTATATCGTAAAGCCAAAAGCGGCAGAAGCCAAGTACCAAGCCTGCGGGGAAAGTTTTATTCTATCAATCACTTAACCACAGGCATTTCCATTGAATGAGCGGAGCGAAATCAATGGAAATGCCTGTTAATTTATTTTAGACTTGGTGGGCAAGAAATCGACTTTTGGAAACCTGCTTTATATTAGAATATTATTTTCTAAACTTAAGGTATTAGGGGTGGGGCCAAAAGCACCGGCCCGTAATTCGCTGCGCCTCACGGCTCATGCACCAAAAAAACGAAAATTGCGCTGAGTGCAAGGTATCGCTTGACATCCCATAAATTTTTTAAGAAGTAGCGTTAGGGGTAAAAATTATGAGTACTACTTTGAATCGTGAGTAAGTAGGTTTTAGGCTACTTCGCGTTATCTATCTAAAAAGAGAAAACTCTCGGGGTTAATTTAATATTTCGCCATTATACATACTCTCTTTAAAAAGCATCATTAACGAACAGGTATTAATTTTGGGCCTTTTATTCCGAATAAGTATAGCGCTGTTTTTAAAAAATTTAGGAGTACCCAATGGTTTCTATTTTTGGTAACGCAAAGATATTTCAGCTCGTAATAGTGGCGACAGTCTTTGGTTTATATGCACCAAGCTGCAGTAAAAAAGGAAAATCACGGGCTAATGGTGGTCCCGTTGGTCAGACGGAAACGCCTGTAGAGCCTACTCCAGATTTACCCCCTGGTGATCCAAGCGTTGGGGAAGAGGTTCCCCCAATAAACAATGAGGAGGTAACTGTTTTAGAAACGGGAGATGAAATCGCTTTAAAACATTTGCGGTTTACTGCTTCTGATACTACCGAGGATTTTAGGTATCTGAGCGAGTATTTATTAGTTGTGCGCTCATCGAAAGCGAGTTGCATTAAAATTAAAGTGCGGCCAACTGGCGGTTTGGTAGAAGATGCACCCGAAGACGATAAAGCAGAAAACACCAAAAACTGTGACACCTCCGAAAATACTCAGACAACAGAAGAGGCCGCCACCCCTGAAGATCAGCCAGCAGATCCTGCAGCTGCGGGAGAAGCTGCAGCCTTGCGCCTAAAAGAGCAAATAACCCGTGTCTCTCCGCATAGTCTTGTAAAGGAACTTGATGTGGAATTTACTCCGACACTCAAGCAAAAAACCTTTGCTTTAACCAATTCGCCGAGCTTATGTTCAAAGAGGCTATTTCGCATGTTTGCCGATGATCCCACACTCGTGGGAGACCCGAGTGGCCTGGATAAAGTCATAACCAAAACGGCGCGTTTAACACAAGTCTCTTCTGGCGGCAAGGTGCGGATTTGGGTTGATGAAGAATTTGGCAATCCTTGCCGCGGTGGTTCTACAGCAGCGGATTTTCGAGCCGTTGGTTTTGGTTATCTCAATAGACTGTTCTCCGTTAACTATCTTGATAAGTTATATTTGGAGCATTTAAGCAATCTTGCTGAAGCTACCGAAAAGTCTCTAAATGAACTCACGAGTACTTACGGTGACGTGAGCGATGTCGATAGTAGCGGCACGGTGGATGTTTTTATTTCTCCCGAAGTTAATCGAAAATATTTTTTCAATAAAGAAAGCAGCTATTTTGATACTTTTGAAGTTGACCTTATCGACCGGCCCAAGGATCTTTCCTATTTTAATGCCGCCACAA
This sequence comes from Oligoflexia bacterium, assembly GCA_030432875.1. GTDB lineage: Bacteria > Bdellovibrionota_B > Oligoflexia > Oligoflexales > JAGOVF01 > JAUILP01. The sequence goes on from JAUILP010000100.1 coordinate 1,671, forward strand.
ACCCGTCGAGCAATGAGGGTGAAATCATATATATGTGGGCGCCGGATCCAGGCGGCATTTATCAGTATTTACAGTTCCCTACGGCTAACTCACTTTCGAGCAATTATGCCAAAGGCTTTGCGGCAGCACAAATCATGAACCTAATTAATAACAATAGCCATTTAATCCTTCAAAAAGGAGAAGAAGAATCAGAATTTTTAAAGCAAAGTTTCGCTTTACTGGCTTCAGGATATTTTGGTGGCATTGATTACGCAAAATTTTTCCTTGCTCATTATATGACTACTTGGCACCAGGGCCTCAGTCTTGACTTAGGGCCGGATGCGGAAATATTGGGAAATGATTATGAATTTACTAAGAATGACATGTATGGTATGCGTGCCATGTTTGGGTGGTATTTGCATACACGCTTGTGTGGTCGTGACACGGTTGAGCCCTGCGCTGATTTAAAAGCATTGATTGATACTGAAAAAGTAGGAATTGAAAATTTAGAAGAAATTCTTGGTGAAGATATGGGCGCCATTCTTGAACATTTTGGGGCAAGTGTCGGGGTGTCTTTGCTGGATGACCCGGTGGCAGCGTTAGCTCTGTGGGACCAGGAAGGGATTTTAAGTACTAAGCCTGTTCAACTTCCTGATTTGCAAGAAGTCAGTGCGGCATCTCCTCCGGAGACGTTTGAAGCCAATACTACAGCAACTGGAGAAAGGACTCCGCGTACGGATCGCACTTTCGCAGGCCCGTTTCCGAGCAAAAAAATGCTTATTTTTCAGCCCATCCTACCAGATGAAGAACTCAGTTTAACGCTCGCGCAAAACTCAGTAACCTACATTTTGCTTACTGGACTTATTGAACAAGAAACTGATGCCACGGCAGTGCTAGGCCCTAATTTAAACGTGCAAATTGTTCCAGCGGGAGACCGTAATAGTGGCATGAGGCGCATACATAAAGAAAAGCAGTCGGAGCTCGGGCATTTAGACTTAAGACCTGTGAACCTTACGAAACAAGTTGACTCCCAGTATACATACTATGAGCCTTCAGAATATGAAGACTCCCTAGATTATTCGGTATCATTGGAACGGGAAATTTGGATTATGGGTTCAGTTGACAAATACAATGTTTACATGGCAGATGGGGTTAAGGATGTGGGAGATGTTGATTCCTATAATATTACCATAAATCCATGCTTAAGTTTAAATGGGGCGGCGCTAACTGCGTGTGAAGGGCAGGTTCACCATGTTCTTGTGCAGACCTATATTAGGGATCTCCCTAAAAAATTGGATCCTATGCTCTTGGTGACGGCACCTTCCTTAAATATTTTTTCCGGCCAGTCTATGTGGGGCTTAGTAAGGGATTTGGATACAGAATTTGTTTATGATGAGGAAGATGACACGCAAATCGGAGTATTTTGTCAAATGGAAGTTGGGGCTTCAACTCTAGCGGAAAAGAGGCGCTGTGCGAATGGGGGGCTAACAGCCAGCGATTTTCAAACGGATGTGTGTACTCAGTTTGCTAGCCTTGGGGCTTGCCTAAATGGCATTCCTGATCAGGCTGTTTCTTTTAATTTTTATAATAAAATTTTGGGCTTTGGTTATGAAGCGCCTTACGATAATTTTTTCCACAGTACCATGGGTTTTCCGTATTACAATAATGGCACAATGAGTTATCAAGACGTAGCGATTAGAGAAAATCCGAGAGCTTTTATTGACGAAGAATTTAAGCGCCAATTTTTATATTTTGGTTATGCAAAAGACCTCGATCCCTATACCTTTCATTATTACACAATTGATGCTGCTACCACTATTCCATCGGGGTCTTTTAATGTTATGGATTTTGAGACGATAAATGGTCTGATCACTATTCGCGATAAAATTGAGGCTAATAGCCCACCTGCCGATGATATCTTTAAAGAAACTTGTATGGGATTAGGATTTACTGAGGCTTCGTGTACAAATTTGGGGGCGAGTCTAAATGCTGAGGTCATTGCTTGGATAGCTGAGAATAACGCCATCATAATTTGTCGCGAAGATCCTGCCTGTCCCGGTTCCGTATTTACCCAAGCAGGTGCCGTAGCTTCAGCGTGGCTTACCCCTGGCGTTTCCTTCTTTGTCTACTTTACCGCTAAAGACAGCCTAGGAACTGGCTCTCCTATTTCTTATACAAGTTATTATAAACCCGTCTTGCCTAAGGCGATGCATGGTTACTGTGCAGGAGAACCTGGCGGCACTCCTGTTTCGCTTTGTCCTGTTAAAGAATCATTTCTTTTAGCCTCAGAGGATAACGATATTAGAAGGCAGCTCAATGTACCAAAATCAAAATATGATATTGGTTATTGTGGAACAATAGTGGAAGATGCTGATGTTTGTGCTGATTATCTAAGTTATCACTATGAGATGACTGATGATCGGCCTGGTGCGAGTTGGGCAAGTATTACCCTTCCAACTGACAGAGTGAGGGAAATCCCCACATTTTTGTACACTAAGGCAGGAGAAATCATAGCTAAGCCGCAGCGAATTCACAATGTTACCGTTGATGTCAAAGGAAGTCAGGAGACCATCATACACATAATCGTTGGTGGCAGGCAACTATCACAGGGTAAATATTTGCTGAGGGCTCGGATTATTCCTGACTAGATTTTAAATTATTTGGCATTCCCGGGGGTAAATTTAAAGAGGTTTACGGCAACCGATCCCAGCTTGATTTCCCCCTCCATTTTAACTAAAGGCCTTTGCGGATGGTCAGTAGCAATCCAAACATAAACATCGCCTTTTTGCTGCAGGTCTTTGCCAAGATAAGTTTTTAATTTGAGCTTAACCGTTTTGAAAATCCCCGCAGGTACGGTAATAGTTTCAAATTTTTCTGGTGCCGATTCGAGAACCCAGTCTTTCTTTGAGGTATGGACCTGTGCCGTCTCTATTTTGCCTATTTTAAAATCTCTCGCTCGCATCGCGAAAATGGCACTTAGCGCATCCATAGATCCCTTGATTAAGGTGTTTTCCTCATGGACCTCAGGGCTACCGCTTTTTTTTATGCGTTCCTTTACCACACAATGGTCTTGATCAAAGTCAAACCATTTTTCCTGCTCTAGGCGTTTACCAAATATTTTGCCTTCATCCTGTTTGAGATAAAATTTCTCAACGGCAAAATCACTGGGATGAGACAGGGCTTCAGCAAAATCTCTCGCTACAAAAATGTTCTTGTACCAGTCACCCGTTTGGCCCAAAGCTGAGAACACACGTACCCATTTTCCCTCATGTTTTCTAGGTGACTTTACTTCAAGGCTGCCAAACCCGACATGAACGCCATAATACTTGAGTTCAAATTCACTCACTTCTCCTGCCGAGAACGGCATGTTTTTGTATACTTCGTCCCGAGAAAAAACTTGATTTGTGGAAACTCCTGAAGCAGAGGTACAATTAGCAGCAAAAAGGCTAGTGGCACAAAAAGCTGCCATCAGGCAGAACAAAAACATGCTCAGTGCCCAATAGTGGGTTTGTAATCTAAAAATAGTTTTTTTAATGTTTTTAATAGAGATTTCCTCGCTGATTTATAAAAAACCAAAATTCTTTTCTATCAAACTTTAGGTTCGTTTTTGATAAGATGCGATGACTTGAATCTAAATACCTTGAATTATGAGTATAACAAGGAAGACAAAAAAAGTTTACCTTTTGGATGAGTCGCAAAATTAATAATGCTAAAATCGCCCATTTCCTTTAATATGTAAACTCGTCAAGGCAGGTAAAAACTTCCCGTAAGAAGGAGGGATATTCTTGGAATTTATTGACTTTTTTATTGGCCCATGGTATCCCATTTAGCTTAGTCTTTGACTACCCCCTTAATTTGAGTGGGGCATTTTTATTCCCGGAGGTTTTAAAGATAATTTATGGTAACTCAACAAATTCAAGATGTTAAAGTTTCAGGTGTCGGTGTCATTAAGTGGGAGGATGACTCAGATTTTGACGATTTGCTAGAAACGAGCAAAGAGTTTGAGGAGCTTCTGTCACACGCGGAAAATCAGGTTAACGTAAAAGAGGGTAGTATTGTTACTGGAACGGTGAGCCGTGTGAGTGACGATGGTATTTTTATCGATATAGGCCTAAAAATGGAAGGCGAAGTTCCGCGGGAGGAATTTAAAGATCTCGACGGAAAAATAACGGTTAAGGCAGGTGACCAAGTTGAAGTCTACCTTGACCGTTTTGAAAATAATCATGGCAATCTTGTTTTAAGCCGCGAACGCGCGGAGATGCTACGAGCTTGGGACCGGTTCTCTAAAGCTTTTGAAAATGGTGAGATCGTTGAAGGTATTATCATGTCCCGCGTTAAAGGCGGACTTGCTGTTGATATCGGAGTGAAAGCATTTTTACCAGGTTCTCAAATTGATTTAAGGCCCGTTAAAAATCTCGATAAACTCATTGGCGAAAAACTGCAGTTTAAGATAATTAAATTCAATAAAAAACGCGGAAACGTTGTTTTGAGCCGTAGAGTGCTTTTAGAGCAAGATCGCGATAAACTACGTGCTACCACCTTGGAAAACCTCAAAGAGGGTGCTATCTTAAAGGGTGTCGTGAAAAACATCACAGATTATGGTGCTTTTATCGACTTAGGCGGCATTGATGGTTTACTTCATATTACCGATATGTCTTGGGGACGCATTAATCATCCCTCACAAATATTTGATGTCGGTATGGAAATTGAAGTTAAGGTTCTGAGCTACGATGAGCAAAAACGGCGCGTATCACTCGGGTATAAGCAGCTACAGATCGATCCCTGGAAAGAGGCAGCCGCTAAGTATGTTCCCAATACCATAGTAAAAGGTAAGGTTGTGAGCCTTACTGATTATGGTGCGTTTGTTGAACTTGAAAGCGGCATCGAGGGCTTAATTCATATAAGTGAGATGACCTGGTCCAAACGCATTAAGCATCCATCAAAGATAGTCAACGTTGGCGATGAAATTGATGTCATGATCCTGGGCATCAACGAAGAAGACCGTAAGATTAGTTTAGGGATGAAGCAGATCGAACCTAACCCTTGGGAAATCGTCAAAGAAAAATATCATGTCAGTGACGTTATTCGTGGCACGATTCGTAATATTACAGACTTTGGTATTTTCATTGGCATAGAAGAAGGCATTGATGGCCTGATTCATATCTCTGACATTAGCTGGACTGAGCGGATAAAACACCCCGGTGATATTTACAAAAAAGGCGATGAGATTGAGGCCAAGATTTTACAGATTGATACTGAGGGTGAAAAGTTTTCACTTGGTATTAAACAATTGACGCCAGATCCTTTTATTGAAGCCATGAGTAAATTTGCAGCAGGTACCCAAGCAAGCGGTAAAGTGACAAAAATTGCTGATTTCGGGGTTTTTGTGGAACTGATGAGCGGCGTTGAGGGTATGGTTCATGTGAGTGAACTTGATGTCAACGAAGTAAAAAATCCTTCAGAAATAGTTAAAGAGGGTGATAGCATAGAATTTATTGTGCTCGCCACCGATAGCGAAGAAAGAAAATTTAACCTTTCCCGCAGAGCATTATTGAAGAAACTTGAAGGCGACGACCTCAAAAATTACATAAAAACAGCTGTTGAGACAAAAACAAGTTTTGCTGAAGCATTTTCCCGAGCAAAGGGCTCTAAGGACGATCCTTCATCAGAGGATTAATTGGTTAAAGTAATTTTTTAAAGCACACGCAAGGTAAGTGAGGGAATCGTTCTCTTGCTTACCTTTTTTTTATTTTAGTGAAATGGTTTTATGGCACGAATTTACCGGTCAATAATTTATGTATTTTCATTGTTTCTCATCGTTTTAACGGCACTTTTTACGGTAAAAAATACCAGTTTAGGGTATCTACAAGTACCTTTTATTGGCGAACAGATTGCTTTACCTATTTATTTAAGTCATCTTTTGTTTTTTTTCGGCGGCTGCGCTTTTACCTGGTTGTATTTTGGCTGGTCGCATTTGCGAGGTGTTATGCGTATGCGAAAGTTGCGCAAAAAAGTAAAAAAACTTTCAAATGAATCGGCGCTGAGCACGCCTCCACGAACATTGCCACCAGCGACCATTTCAGATAATGGAGAACCTCCCCATTGAGCTCCCCAAAAACGCTTGCAAGAGATTTGGCTTATGCCATATTTATAGGTGCCGTAGAGGGAAAACACAAGCCCGAAGAATTGAGCGACAGCCTATATAACAAGCACCCTGAACTAGAGCCAAGAGACAAAGCCTTTATCAAAGAACTCGTATTTGGTTCATTAAGATGGTATGGAAAGCTCTACTGGATTCTTCAGCACACTTCTAAAAGAGATCTAAAATCAGTTTCGAGTGAAGTTAGAGCGGCTCTTATTTTGGGAGCCTATCAAGTCTATTATATGGATAAGGTCCCCGATAGAGCTGCAGTTAATGAAAGCGTGGAGTATATAAGACGCTCAGGGCAGGCGTCTGCTTGCTCCTTTGTCAATGGAATTTTGCGGCAAATAGCACGAAAATCAGCGTATTTTCAAAAACCTGATAAGGAGAAAAAACCGGCTGAATATTTAGAAATTCAGTATGCTTTTCCTCGCTGGATAGTTGAGCGTTGGTTGAAAGCCTTCTATTTTAATCAAGTTGAAACCATGCTTGCCGCATGTAATAAGCCGCCCCCATATACGGTTCGAGTTAACTCTATAAAATATCATCATGAAAATATTCCTAATTTACAGCATGAACTCCTAAAAACAGAAAAAACATCGAGTGACCGTCGCCCCCTTAGGTCGGCGTTGCAACTTATGTCTTCGCCTCAGACCGCTGCGGGGAGTCTTTTTGCTGATGGGCATTTTACCGTTCAAGATGAAGCCTCTCAGCTTATTGGATTCCTGGTTAATCCTCAGCCAGATGAGCTAATTTGCGATGCCTGTGCTGGCCCTGGCGGCAAGCTCAGTCATATTTATGAGCTAGGGGAAGGCAAGATTCAACTTATCGGTTTAGAGAAAAAAGAGGCCGCGTATATAAAAATGCAAGAAACTATGCAGCGCTTAGGGCATCTCAAATATGAGGCCATAAAGGCAGATTTTTTAGAGTGGAAACCAACCAATCCGTTAAATAAAATTTTGCTCGATGCCCCATGCTCTGGACTCGGTGTCCTTCGTCGTCACCCAGAAGGCAAATTGCACAAAACCGAGCATACCATTAAAGAACATGCCATTTTGCAAAGAACGATGATTAAAAAGGCTATTGAAAACCTTGCTCCTGGGGGGGAGCTTATCTATTCGGTGTGCTCGCATGAGCCTGAAGAAAGTCTTGATCATCTTAATTTTATAAAATCTACTTATTCGGATAATATCGAGGTTATATCTCCGGTCAGCCGGATTTCGTCTTTTTATAAAAAATACGTCACACGCGATAATATTTTGCTTATTTTTTCAGGAAATCCAGAAAATATGGACGGATTTGCTAGTTTTATTATAAAATTAAAATAACAAATCCCATTTGGTTTTATTGATGAAAAAAGCTTTTAATGTTTGTGTCCTGTTGCTTAGTGTTTTTAGCGTTTCTGCGCTAAAAGGCGCTGAGCAGTCTCCGGCATTGTTTGAAAATTACGATGCTATGAGGCAGTTTTTAATCAAAGAACTGAATAGCGCCAAAAAGCGTATCTGGGTGGCAACGGATTATTTTACCGATAATGAAATTGCAACGGCTCTTTTTGTCGCCAAATATAGGAATATCGATGTAAATATTCTTATTGGGGGTACTAAAGCTAATGCCCATATGTCGCGGGTAAGATTTTTTAAAAATAATAATGTGCCGGTATTCCAGATACCCAATAACTTTGTTCAAGAAACTCCCACGAGTGTTTTTATAGATGATCAGCTTTTGAATATAGATATTCCCCTCAATTTTATGGAAGTTGCCGGTAGGGTTAATATATTTTATGGAACTAACCCCAAAAAAAGTCAGTATGACGCGGCTTTTGCCCAGGCCCTTAAAAAGAACATTGATCCCTATTATAAGCCGTCTAATTTGCCTTCCTCTCAAAACATCCATGTTTCTAATCGTAAACAAAAATATTATTTACCCCCACCTGATCAAAGCCCCTTTCAACAATCCTCACTATATAAAGGACGAAGTATTTATAAAACTGACTTAGATGAAGATACTTTTATATACTCCCTGCAAAAAGAGGAGCGCCCAGCTTATATTCCAAGTCAACTCCCAGAAAAAACCCTAAGTGGAGAAACGGCAGTGAAGAAGCGAGCCAGAGTTAAAAAAAAAAAATAGACGGTCATTAAATCCGTGGCGCTAATTTTTTAATGTTTTAGGTTTTTTTTGTTTTCAAAAAATTTAATATTAGCCAGCGAAGTGTAAAGGCTTTATAACCCTGTACGAGACTTTAGTTCTCACCACCTAAAATTAAAATATCAATACTTCAATTTATGGTAAACTAGGTTTTAATCGTAGAATCTTTAACCTATTATACTGGGATGCAAGGTAACCCTGAGTACTGAGGTTTACATTTAGTAAATGAGCAGGAGAAGTAGAGGTGCAGCGCTGCAGACCCGTGCTTTTTTAGAAATGACCCCTTTTAATTTTAAGCCGAGCGCAATACGTAGTAAGATGGCAAATTCTGCTCATCTTGACTTAGTGTTTCTTGGTTATCATGTCGTGGGGGCGGGTAAGCCTGATTCACTGCAGTGAAACCAGAGCGTTTTAAGAGGCCAGCCAAAGGTTTTAACTGGGGTGTTGTTCTTAAGTATAGAGTTTGAAATCCCATTTTTTGTGCTTCAGACAGTGATTTTAGCAAAAGTTTTGAACCGATGCCTTGTTTTCTGTACTGCGCTTCAACCATGAGCTCTTTAATTTCACCAATGCCATCGCTTAAGGGTAAATTTTTTAGAGTCGCCAGCACGACAGCGCCTACGAGTTTGGGAATGGGATCACTAGTATAAGCAATATAAATGTGATGGTATGATCTATTGATAAGGGTCCGATAATAGCGCTCCACCAAAAGGGGGACTTTTTGCGTCGCTTTAACCGTGGTTGAGCGAGCTCCCAAGGAGTGCGCAAGCATTATTTGGACGAAATCTTCATGAAAACGCTTTGAAAGTTTTGCAATTCTAAGACTTGGGAGGAAACCCTGGGTTCTATTCATGCGTACCAAAGAAACGTTAATAAGGTGGTGTGCATTTTTAAAAGTCATGGGCAATCCTTTCAGTAATTATATACCAAGCACGATGCCGCCAAAATCACATCATGAAGAGGAAGCTTTTTTGTTTCTAATTATATCAACAAGACGAAGCCACCTGAAAAA
>JAUILP010000012.1 GCA_030432875.1 Oligoflexia bacterium
AAGCATTTTCGTAGTATTGCCACCCGCTATGAGAAGACAGCAAGAAATTTTGCTTCGATGCTCTATTTGGGGTGCGCTTTTATTTGGAGTAATCTATGAGAAAAGTCCGCACTTAGAAAACATTTCTTATTTTCTAGCATATAAATTTTTATCATGTCACTGAGCGACATCTCAATATGAGTATACATGTCGTTGGGCAGCGCCGCGCAACCGTCGTAGGCTAACACGTAGGCCTAGGTTTAAGCTCAGACGGCATCGTGGGTCTGGGCGATTAACGCCGACGTAAATTTGAACTGCGGAGAACCTTAGATGATGAGCTATGAAAAACTGGATGTCTATCAATGCACAATTAAATTTTTAAGTTTGGCGATTGAAATCACCAATGAAATGCCACGAGGCCAAGCTCCATTGGCTGATCAATTGAAACGAGCCGCCATGAGCATACCGCTCAGTATCGCAGAGGGAGATGGTAAAAGAACTCGCGCCGATTGCGGGAGATTCTTTGATATTGCTAGAGGCAGTGCCATGGAATGCGCAGCTGCAATTGATGTATGCAGAATTTTAAGTCTTGTAGACGAACAAAAACAACAAACGACCAAGCTGCTTTTGCATCGGATAGTCGCAATGCTTACAAAATTGGCCAGGCCGCACTAAGCTGCAACGACGCCGTGTTTCACCCAGACCCACGATGCCGTCTGAGCTTACGCCTAGGCTGACGAAATCGACTAGGTCCACGCATTAATGTGAGTACAGGCCCTAGTATAAATAAACTTTTTCAGTGATAATTTTTTTTGTACATTCCCCATCCACCATAATGACAGCGGAAGTGTCTTTTAACTCACCTTGTACACGACCCCAGTCAAACAAATGCGGGTAAGCAAGGTGAGGCGTCTTTTCTGCGCCAAATTTTTCGTTCAGTCGGTCTAGGGACATCAAATAGAGTTTAGAAGGAACCTCTGCACCTCTGCTATTCATGGCTTGAAATAGGGATGGCGTTGCCTCCGTAAGGGCAGACCAAATACCGTCTCTCTGGCCAGGAAAACCGCCGGGTGCATCGCTAAAAAGGCCTTGGTGAGGGATATTAAAACCCCAGAACAAATAGGCTAAAGAACGGGCTCCAAACCGCTGCGGCCAGTCTCTGACGATGCGTAAATTTTCACGTGCCATGTCGGCATTCCCGTTAGGTGTGAGTCCCCAAGAATTTGCCGAAGACCAAAGCATGATTTTTTTATTGTAGCACTTTGAAAGAAGGGCCATGTTCTTTACTAAATTGTGCAAGAGGCCTAAGTGCATGGGCTGAGTATCAGCAGGAGCATCATGGTAGTGGGTGTCCGTGGATACGACAAAATTGGGCAGGTTTTTTGCAAAGATTTTTTCCATGCTTGGAAACCAAAACAGATCTCGCTGAAAATGAAAAGTCATGGTAACCCATAATCTGGGATTGATATTTAACCAGCTATTAGCAGTAAATTCGGCATAGTCAGCAATAACTCCGCTGAGGAAATCGCCACGAAGGCCGTTGTCTGAATCATTTCCTAAAAGAGCTCTGCCGTTATAGCGCCTTGCAAATTCAGTCTGAGCCGCAGCCGAAAAATCAGATCCCATAGGTTCATCAGCAAGATTTAGCCCAACGACATTCGGATAGGGTTTAACTAAATTTTCATTAACCCAGTTATAATACTGCGTAATGGAGGATCTAAATGCGCTACTATAGGGGCTGGCAGTAGCATGAGTTTGCCAGTGGTACATCAAAGAACCGTCGGGATTTCGGCGTAGCGCGCCTGGATTTTTATCATTCCAGTAACGCCCCATCTGAATCTGGTAGCCTACAGCTAGGATGACCTTAAAGTTAACTTCCCGTGCCACATCTAGAGTCGCTCGGACACGCGCGAAAATTTCTTCCGCCCGCCCGCCAGTATCGTGAGGATAACCATACAGCGCATTCCATACGCTAAAGGTCATCCCAATTTCAGACGGCCAGAAATCATCTACTTCGCCAGGATTGGCGTGGCCTATATAAATGCCATTGGCTCCGCTCGCCTTAATTTTCTGAAAATCATTTCTAATCTCATCCAGATTGCGCGAAGGTGGTGCATACGCCCATACCACTAACTGGGAACCATCGGGAGAGGATATTACGGGTGGTACATAATGCTCACTGCAGTCCAGCAAAGATTCTGCAACCCAACCATTTATATTGTTGTGGGCGACAGACAAAAAATTAATGTTCTCTGGTGGGGGTGAAATTTCAGAACTTCCGGTTAACGTAACAGCGGTGCCCTCCATTAGCTTACCTAGTATCGTGCATTCATCGCTAAGGCAGGCTTTTGCCCGAAAATTTACGACAGCACTGGAAATGTGGCAGACTTTACCCGCAGCGGTATTTAAATCTGAAGCGGTAGTTAAGGTATTGTCCTGAGAGCAGCTCATGGTGGCTAAAATAAAAACTGTTGTTTCTAGTCTTTTGATCATAAATGTCGTGAGTTTCATGCTTTAGTTTCTTTCAAGTGCTTTGGAGAAGGTCTATGGTGTTTGCGACACAAAGACCTAAAATTAAAGAAAAATTTGTTATCGTATGTGCAAATTCTCCAAAGTGGAGGTTGCTGCGATGTGTTAATACACCAAATTAAATTATTTTGCAAATATAGAAAAAAGATTCTTAGCGGGACCAATTATTTTAGCTTTGATCAATAAATCGCGCGGGAATCCAGCCGATTTTACCATGGCCAATCACATAAACCCATTCGCCTTGAATTTCGATAATTTCATAGTTATCACCGCGATGAGCCAAATATAATCTGCTTGAGGTAGGGTTAGGATCACTTCGCATTTCCATTTCATCCACATTGATGACGCCACTGCCTACAGTTATTGGGTTCGGGCGGATTTTGAAAAAGCCAAAATGAGGTGGCGTTAACACCATCACTCTTTGGCAATTTAGGGGGCTAGATATTGCCTATATATCAATCATGGAGAATATTTTTTTTTGCATGACCAAATTTTTTAGAACCCCAAATTATTGACTGGGATTATTTTAAGCACAATTCGTCTGTTTTGGGAGCGGTAATCCGGCGTATAATTTTGGTCTAATTGATTGTTTTCCCCAAAGCCAATTGCAGTAAGTCTTTCCCCATCAAAACCCAAAGCATTTATGGCAAACTGCCGAATAATTGCCGCGCGCTGGGTTGATTCTAATTGGTTTGACGCGGAACTGCCAAAATCATCAGTATAAGCTTCTACCACCATGTTGCCGGAGAGCATGCCAGCAAATTCTGAAAATGACTGGCGAAGTAGCTTTTTCCCGGCCTCACTCAATTCATAACTATGAGGATGATCGAGTGGGTCGATAAAAAGATCCTTATAAGCTAAGGTTATGATGGGGCTTATCACTTGGGTTAGCTGAATTTCTGGCACATGGACTTGGAGTGAGTCTCCCGCCATTACCATGGGAAATTTAGGATAGACAGTGAGAGAAAGTTCCGTCTTTTCTTCGACAATAATACCAAAGCTTTGGTCTTTATTGAGCTCTGCTACTTTTATTTTTCCAATCTCTATTGTTTTGATGCCGTAGGGATCACGTTCCTTACGATAAACGGTAAAAAGATCCCCTACTTTGAGGCCAATATTTTCTCCCGCATTAATCCGAACCATTTTATGAGAACTTATGTCTTCGCTATAAATAATTTCGATGATTTTTAGATCTAACCTCGATAAATCTTGTGGTGCAGCCCGAAGTAAGCCGCCCCAAAAAGCAAAAGTGCTCTGGACGGTGATTAGAAAGATAACAAGAACCTTGAATACCATCATATCCAGTTTTTCCCATAGTGTTTTCTTTGTTTTTCTCGTGCCATATCCCCCTATCGAGCCATGCGAGCCAAAACTATAAAAAAGCTGGTTTAATGCCTATTGATAAACTGTCAATAATATGCTTTTTTGATCTTTGATTTAAGTCGTTTACAAGACTAGTTACCGAAAAGGCTTAGGGAAAAAATAGTCTCTTAAGCTCCCTAGAAATAAATTATCGTCTATGTTAAATTCCTAGGCAGCGAATCTTCTCTTTTATTCTAGGAGCTAAGGAGCCATGTCTAAAATCTATAAAAATGCCGGAGTTGATATCGAAGCGGGAGATGATGTGGTGACCTGGTTACAGGAGCAAAAATCAGTCACGCCAGCCCATAAATTTGGGGAACCGATTGAAAAAATTGGTGGTTTTGCCTCGCTCTTCAGCCTTAACGTTGAGGGGTTAAAAAAGCCAGCGTTGGTATCTAGTACGGATGGCGTAGGCACAAAAGTCCTGCTTGCTTTGGAAACAGGTGGTGAAATCTCTGGCTTAGGTATTGATTTGGTCGCAATGTGTGTCAACGATCTTTTTACCCTTGGGGCAACACCATTATTTTTTTTAGATTACTATGCCACGGGTGCGCTGGACAGAGACCAGTTCAAACAAGTCTTGACCGGAATTCAGCTTGGTTTAAAAACTTGTGGCTGCAGTTTAGCTGGGGGTGAAACGGCAGAAATGCCAGGTTTATATGCACCAGGGCATCTTGACTTAGCGGGGTTTGTCGTCGGAATTGTCGATCAAATGGATGTCCTAGGAAAAGAAAAAGTTAAAAATGGAGATGAACTTTGGGCTCTGCCCAGCAGTGGCTTTCATAGCAATGGTTATTCGTTGATTAGAAAATGGCTAAAGGATTTTTCTCATCTTAACTCTCCTGAGTTACGGGCAAACCTTCTTAAGCCCACAAAAATTTATGCGGAAATGAACGCGCTTAAACCTTACCTGAGTGCCGCAGCGCACATCACAGGTGGAGGCATATCCGGCAACCTCCCACGCGTAATGCCCACTGGGGCAGAGTGCCGGATCTATTGGGAAAAACTGCCGACGCCACGTTGGATGGAGAGTTTTATCAAAGACTGTCAAAGCAGTAAACAGGAGGTTGAAGAAGTTTTCAATCTCGGTGCTGGAATGATCGTGGTGGTTTCGCAGGACCAAAGAAAGGATTTCTTACTGAAGTGTGCAGAAGTTAATCTCAGTCCAGCAAATATTGGATCTGTGTCGCTAACTCCTAATAGTCATAACGAAGCAAAGGTGATTTATCTATGAGTACTTCAGACAGCAAGTTGATGCGTGGCGATATCCCTAGGCCTTTCCATGTTCTTAAAGCGCGACAATTTGATCGCCCGTTTCTGGATTATTTATGTTTGCTTACCGATACCATTCGCAAATTTGATAAAACAACCGCTGGACTTAAGTATTTGCAAAGCTTGCTCTCTCACAAAAGAGCCATGCTTTATTTTACCCAGCCATCTACCCGTACCTTTCTTTCCTTTCAGTCTGCTTGTCACATACTCGGGATCAAATCTTCAGAAATTCGCGACGCGTCGATTAGTTCCGAACGGAAAGGTGAAAGCATTGAAGACTCCCTTCGCACTTTTTCTAGCTACGTCGATCTTATTATTATGCGGTCTCCGGTGGCTGGACTTTGTGATCATATTGCCGATTTGCTCGATGCAACCGATAGGCCCGTCTCCATAATAAATGCTGGCAGTGGCCCCGATGAACATCCGACGCAGGCGCTCCTAGATATCTACACCTTAAACCGCAGTTTTATAAAATCTGGAGGTATCGAGGGTAAAACGATTTGTATGGTGGGGGATTTGAAAAGAGGGCGTACGGTGCGCTCCTTGAGTCAGCTCCTCATTAATTATCCCGGTATAAAGCTGATTTATTCCTCGCCAAAAGAATTCAATATTGAGGCTGACTTAAAAAAAATGCTCATTGAGCATAAAATATCTTTTGAGGAAACCGATGATTTTATAGACGCCATAGGATCGAGCGATGCCGTTTATATGACCCGTATTCAGGACGAATATGATAGTGTTGCGGGTGCCTCTAAAGCTGTAGATACAAGCAAATTTAGAATGAGCGGGCAGCATTTAAAATACTTAAAACCTAATGCCATCATCATGCACCCGATGCCTCGCCGTGAAGAGATCGCTCCTGAGGTCGATCACGACCCGAAAGCAAAATACTGGCGTCAGGAACGCAATGGGATGTGGACACGTACGGCGCTGATTACCATGCTTTTGGGTGTTGATAATCATATTGCTTTGCCCGATTTTTAACCTGGTAATAGCATCTTTTTATGATGCTTAAGTGAAGCTGATGTGGTTAAAAAACGGAGAAAAATCATGGAACTCCTAAAATAAAATCACAATGATTTTTACCAGTCTTTTTTCTGATCGTCATATTTATTGGATCAAAATGGGTTACCCACTAGATGTAAAATTAGTTAATGGCGTTTCGGGAGATACAGCATTATACGTGTTTTTTCCGCGGTCGGGTGAAGCCGTACTTTTTGATATAGGTGAGATAAGAAAACTTTCCAATCGGGAAATTCTTAGGGTAAAAAAAGTATTTGTTTCCCATACCCATATCGACCATTTTATTGGCTTTGACCATTTTTTGCGGATACACGTGGCCGTCGGGGGGGAACTTACCTTTTATGGGCCACCGGGCATAATCAAAAACGTAGCGGGAAAACTTCAGGGGTATCTTTGGAATTTACTGCAACCTGGGCACCTTACCATCAGTGTCGTTGAAATTGCAGAGGACTTGTCTCTATCCAAGGCTGTTTTGCGGAGTGATGACAGCTTTGAGGAATGCAAAATTGCGGAAATATCCTTTTCTCCGGAAGACCAGAGACAGTCACCCGCAAAAAAATGCGTACGCCTGTCCACCTTGGATGATGGTGCCTATGTAGAAGCAACTCTTGTCGATCATAGGTGCTCTGTCGCTAGTTACTCTGTACAAAGCCCTACGCTTTTTCATGTTGATGCTGAAGCTGTCGCTTCGCTTGGTCTTACTCCTGGGGCGTGGATTGGGAAATTAAAAGATAATATAGCGCAAAATTTAGGCAAAGAGCCTATTATGATTGGTGAAAAAAGTTGGCTGTCCCAGGATTTGGCACCGCAGATACTGAGTGTTTCGTCTTCTCGGGTACTTGGGTTTACCACGGACTGCCTTTTTTCCTTAGAAAACATCGAGAGTCTCAAATCAATATTGATGGGTGTGGCAAATTTTTACTGTGAATCCTGTTTTAGGGCAGAAGATAAACAGCGAGCCTTTCAAAAAAAACATCTTACGACTAAACAAGCCGCCCTAATCGCCGCTTCGGTCAAAGCAAAAAACTTAGTAACCTTTCACTATAGTGATATTTATAATTCTGATTTCTCTGCGTGCACTGATGAGGCTCAGCGCTATTTTAGTCACTACCAAGGTGCAGAAAACGAAATTATTCATATGATCAAAGATGAAATCTCCTGTTTTTAGATAGTTACCAATTTTTTTTGACTCACCGGCCAGTGTCCGCTTAATTCTTTTGTCAGAACGCCGATAGCATTGGTGTGAAGAGTATTTAGAATTAATTTCGTTCGTTGTCGAGAGTTTAAAAATAATTTTATTTCTGACTACAAGAGAAGTCCCCAGGCAATTTTGATCAGGAGAAGTCATCATGAGCGACAAAGGCCCCAACTTAGAAGGCACCATTCTTGAACTTGGACTTGAGATATACCGGTTAAAGAATGAACTGAGCAAGCTTCAGTCTAGCTGTTCTGATCAGGCCAAGGCCATGCATGCCCTTAAAAGCATTCTTATTGATAATGACCTGATATTTGATGATGCTATTGAAATCAAGATAGAAGAAGAAAAAATTCGCAGTTGGGATCATGAGCTTGTAGAGCGTTTTGAAGAAGCTCATCAGCGCCTTAAAAAGGGTCATCATTAGGGAAAATCCGAAAAAAAACAGCTTCTGAAGAACTAAATCATCGCATTACCCCGAACTAAAAGCATCAAGTTCCGCAGAATGTTTTTTCCACAATTTCATCTGGTCGGGGTGCTTGTTTAAATTGCTCACATTCCTCTTTGTCTTCGTAAGGAGTTTTGAGACAGTGTAAAAGCGTGTGAAGGGGCTCGAAATCACTCTTTTCTGCTGCCGCTAGAACCTCCTCAACACGGTGATTTCTCGGTATAATAGCTGGGTTATGTAAGTTCATTTCGCGATAAGCGATTTCTATCGGGTTAGGTTGGCGTGATAAACGACTCTGCCACCTAATACGCCAGGCTTTAAAGTCATCTTGATGAAAAATAGGCAGCTCAGTGCTTAGCGCAGCCAAATTGCGAAAGGTAATGGTATAATCGGCATGGTATTTTTGCAAAAGTGAAAAAAAGTCCTCAACAAGTTGGCGGTCGCTTTTTTCTTCATTTAAGATCCCTAGTTTTGCTTGCATGGCTTTTAACCAGTAACACTCAAATATAGCAGGAAATTCGCCTAAAACACTTTGTGCAATGGTGAGCGACTCGTTTGGGTCCTTAGCTAAAATAGGGAGCAGGGTTTCCGCAAATCGCGCGAGATTCCAATGGGCCATTTTGGGCTGGTTAGCAAAAGCATAGCGTCCCTGTACATCTATTGAACTAAAAACCATTGCAGCATCATAATTATCTAAAAAAGCGCAGGGTCCATAATCAATAGTTTCTCCGGAAATAGCCATATTATCAGTGTTCATGACGCCGTGGATAAAGCCAACTTGCATCCACTTAGCTATTAAAGAGGCTTGCTTTTCAATGACGGCTCGCAAAAAATTCTCATAAGGACTTGGGGAATTGAGACAATGGGGAAAGTGTCTTTTTATGGCATAGTCTGCAAGGTTTTGTAAGAAGGAAGCCTCTCCTAGGCGTGCGGCAAATTCAAAGGTTCCCACGCGAATATGGTTTTGTGCGACACGTGTTAAGATGGCGCCATGGGTTTTTCCCCGATCGCGATAAATGTTTTCTCCTGTTGTCACGACTGCCAAACTACGTGTGGTGGGTATTCCTAAGTGGTGCATGCCCTCGCTAATAATGTATTCTCTTAACATCGGCCCAAGAGCCGCTCTTCCGTCACCATTTCGGGAAAATGGCGTTACGCCTGCGCCCTTTAATTGGATATCAAGTCTCTCCCCTCGCGACGTAACATGTTCTCCAAGTAAAATAGCTCGCCCATCACCAAGCATGGTAAAATAACCAAATTGATGTCCGCAGTAGGCCTGGGCAATAGGCTGTGAACCAGATAGCAGTTGATTGCCTGAAAAAAAACGCGGGCAATCAGGAGATCCGGCATCAAGGTCAAGTTCAAGTTCTTTGGTGAGTGTCTCATTCACAATGATAATTTGTGGGTTAGATACAAAAGTCGGCTTAACGGGAGCGAAAAAAGGTTCGGGTAGTGAGAGGTAGCTATTGTCAAAATTGAAATGCAATTAAATTTTCCTTTATAAATTATGAAAGATTAAGTGTAAGTCGGCGTTGAGATTTGTAAAGTCAGCAGACCAATAGTTCCTGTGCTTATATTTATTCAAGTCATGATTGCTGGAATGACTAAGTAGTGCTACACTCCCCCCAGCACAAGATCTTTTTTAGCTTAGTTTTTTAGCTCTTTCAAACTATCAAAAAATGATTACGTTAGAGGTGCAAAGTTCGCATTCTCGGGGGTGTGTTTTTAATAACGATTAAAACATGTTATGGCGTAGGTTTTGAGGCCCCCTAAAACGAGAAAGTACAGGAGGAATTTATGGCCACTGTAGAACCACCTAAAAATGATGTTGTCGATCGTCATGAACTGAGAGAAGAATATCTATTTGCGGGAGCATCTTTTTCCCATCCTCATGGTCCCCACCCGCACAGTTCTCATCCCAATTTCTGGGAAAGATTTTTCGCCTTCTGGCCCTGGACAAAGGGCGGAACTGAAATGCTCCATAAACATTCTTCATCAGATTTTTTTCATCCACTGAGTGAGGCTGAACTCTTATCTATATACGGGAAATTACATAAATGTTGTGATGACGGAGAGCAGGAACTCAAAGAAGCCATCGGTTATGGGCAGCACGTTGTGTTAGAGAAAAAACATATGATGGAAATCTCTCGGCAAGGCAGACGTTCAGATGATAGATAAAATTCCCGGATTCAGGGGGCAACTATACATGATGAATCCACCCAGTCCGACCACCAAGTTTAAAGCCCCATGAGTCCCGTTACGCCTCATCCTCTCCCGATGAACTATGCCCAGCTCAGGGAACACGCACGTTGGTTAGCGGAAAGCCACAATATCAAACAAGGTTTGAGTAAAGATCGTTTGCTTGAACGCTTGAAGCAAAATCTTTATTCTACGCACGTATTACCCATGAGTTGGATAGAACATCATTAAGCGAGTACCGAACGGTTCCTTAATGCCCTCTTCTTCTCGGAAAGTCAGTAAGAAGCCACAGATCGAGAATCAGGAAAACCACGTCATCTTTCTGTGACAGGCATTTGCGAGTGGGTTATCGGTGAAAGCAAATCAAAAACGGGTTTGCATTTAGTTACGGAGATGAGTAAAGAAGCTATTTTTGTACGCAAAGATCATAAGGTTACCATAGAAACGGGATAATGAGTTTCAGGGCTTGGCGGATGGTCTTTACCCTCTTTTATCAAGGCCGTACTTTTCAACTTTCATAATAAGTCCAGCGCGACTGATACCCAGTTCTTTGGCTAGCTTTGATTTGTTCCAGCGATTGCGCTTGAGGCCTTCAAAAATCAATGACTTTTCAAGTTCCTCGACAGCATCTTTTAAGTTTATTCCAGAAGTCAATCTGCTTTGACCTTCGCCGGAAGGCCCAGCGGTTACGCCTCGGTTTTGTGAAACAGCAGGAGATAGGAACTCAGCACTAATTTCGGCATCGCTACCCGCTAGGACGCAGAGGCGTTCAATCTCATTTTCAAGCTGCCGAACATTTCCTGGCCAAGTGAAGTTCATAATAAAACGCAAACAGTCTTTGGAAACAGTCTTTTTTTCTTGATTAGCGTGTTTTGCATAGGTCTTTAAAAAATGTTCTATCAGCATGGGGATATCTTCTGGTCTATTTCTCAGTGGCGGTACCGTCAATGAGATGACATTTAATCGGTAAAAAAGGTCTTCCCTAAACGTACCTTCTTTAACCATTTTGGCAAGATCTCGATTGGTGGCGGCGAGTATGCGCGCATTAGCTGTTTTGTTTTGGGTCGAACCAACGGGCGTAAAACTACCATCCTGCAGTACGCGCAAAAGTTTCACTTGCATAGTCATAGTCATTTCACCGACTTCGTCTAAAAACAAGGTGCCATTTTCAGCATCTTCAAAAAGGCCTTTTTTATTTGCGATGGCACCCGTAAAAGAGCCTTTAACATGACCAAATAATTCAGATTCAAGAAGATTTTCGTTAAAAGCGCCGCAGTTCGTGACTAAAAACTTTCCGCTTCCTCTAGGCGAATTATAGTGTAAAGCCCGTGCGATAAGTTCCTTGCCGGTACCATTCTCGCCTTGAATGAGTACAGTTGCATCGGATTTACACACCCTTTCAATCATTCTATAGAGATGCTGCATGGGGGCAGATTTTCCCACCATTTGTGCAAAATTATAGCGTTCTCCAAGCTCTGCGGACATTTCGGCAAGTTTTTCTTTATGGGTATCAAGATTCTTATAAACAAGGACGATTTCCTCTATGACGAGATAAATGAGCTGAGTTAAGTAATCAACATCTCTGGTGCTGAGAACAGGTAAGCTTCCAACAAAGTCATCTATGTCATGTTTTTTTTCTGGGAAATTTTTTTCAAAATAGCTGCGTATGAGTATGCGCTGCTCTCCAGCGGTCTCTTCTAAGATAAAGCCATCACCGAACACACAGCCGAGATACTGTTTATCAACTAAAATGGGGACCGAAAGCGTAGAAAAACCAGCATGGCATTTGGAGACCTTAGATTTTGTCATGCCGCGCGAACCAACCGTGGTTGTTCGTGCGGTATTAACGCATCCGGCAAAGCCTTTATTATCAGAGGTGATAAACTGGCATGCTTTACTGATGGGGCTAAAAAAGCGTCCTTCGGGAACGCCGCGCAAAAACCCCTTATCATCAGTGAAATTAAGCTGAACATTCCACCATTTCCCTACTAATTCTTTAAGTTTTCGCACAACATGAAGCTTATCGAATTCATCCCAGCGAACCTCTGTTGCCATAAATAAAATACCTCCGTGAGGAATTATAAAGTCTGAAGAACTATCGGTAGGACTGCCTAAACCTTTAACACTTTATCGAAGCGCTGGTCAAAAAGTGTAAAAAGTAGACAGACAGAGGACTTGAGTGCTCTTTTGTTAAGAACTAGGCGATACTGGTATAAATTGTTGCTAAAAAGCTCTGAGCTTGCTGGGGTGGGTTAGAAAATAAGTCTCCGTAAAGCGTTTATCTTATAAGGAATTGCGCGAGGTTTCTTCCTCATAATAGTTTTGATGCTGCTCACGAACTCCCGCTTCAATTCTTTTAATGTTTAGAGACCGTAATTTATCTTTATGTCTCCGTAAACGAGCATCGAGTTTGCTGATTAAGCCCTCTAAAGCGGCATACATAGATGGGGCAGAATTTTTAACCCAGATATCAAAGCCTTCGCCCGCAAAAACATGGCCAGTCGTCTGGTGTGCTGCGTGTTGGATTGAGAATTTAAGGTGTATTTCTATGGGGTTGGGTACGTATTTTTGGACGGTTTCGAGGATTTTGGTTTTAGCATAATGACTGAGGGTTGGGGACGCGTCCATTTGCCGATAAGTTGTACGAAATTCCATTGTCATCTCCCTAATTTTATTAAGGTTGAGAGTTTTTTTTGAATATCGCTGCAATTATTTGATCAAAATGTGTCGTTATTGTCATTTAAGCAATCTGCACACCTTCCTTTCAATTACTTATTATCAGTAAGCTTCATAGGCGCGGAAGCTAATAAAGAGCCTAAAAACAATATATGTTAGCCAGGTAAAAACCACAATGAAAACATTTTTATGTCAGTTTTATGGCTTGATTATGGCCCTTTCTATAGAAAATCTCGTGACTTTTTCACTCATTTAAGTTAAGGGACTTAAGTCCTGTTTATTTTATATATATTTTTTGTTAAATCTGTATTTTTAGGTGACTTGCCTTGCTACATTTTCCAGGTTCCTTAACCGACCTTATTTATAGTTTACTTGTGTGACTAAGTATTGTTCATTACCATTGTGTTTTCCTGACTAATTACGGAGTTACTTTTGACAACATCTGACAAAGCTGCCCAGCCTAATGCCATTCATTTAAAAGATTATAGACCTCCAGCTTATTTAATCAATTCCTTGGATTTGATTTTTGACATTTACGACGACTATACGCACGTAACTAATAAAATCGAGGTGCTGCGAGATCAGAGTACCCCTAATGCTGCGCCGCTAACGCTGGATGGTGAAGATTTAGAACTTATTTCGCTTAAGGTTGATGGGGTCAATCTTACTCAAGATAAATATGAAGTGGGCTCTCAACAGCTGCGCATAGATATGCCCGCTGGAATGCGATTTTTGCTTGAAATAAAAAATAAAATTTACCCTTCTAAAAACAAAAGCCTTGAAGGTCTTTATGAAGCGGCGGGAGAAGTTTTATGTACTCAATGTGAAGCTGAAGGTTTTCGAAAAATTACCTACCACCTGGATAGGCCGGATGTTCTTTCCCTCTATCAGGTAACGATTACTGCAAACGAGTTCAAATATCCTGTTTTACTCTCCAATGGAAATCGCATCAGCGCTGAAAAACTTGAAGGTGGCCGTCATAAGGTGACCTGGCGGGATCCCTTCCCTAAACCTTCTTATCTGTTTGCTTTAGCCGCCGGAAAACTCGAAAAACTGAGTACGAATATTTCTACAATGTCGAAAAAAAATGTCACATTGGAAATTTATACGGAAAAGGCATTTATAAACCGTTGCCATTTTGCTCTCGAAGCTTTGCAGGAATCTATGCTCTGGGATGAAAAAGCATACGGGTTTGAATATGATCTTGACCGCTATATGATTTTGGCTGTGCGCGACTTTAATATGGGTGCGATGGAAAATAAAGGCCTAAATATCTTTAATGCTAAATACGTTATGTGTGATCCTGAAACAGCTACAGATGATGATTATGAAGATGTTCTCGCTACTATAGGACACGAATATTTTCATAATTGGACGGGTAACCGTATTACCTGTCGAGACTGGTTTCAACTGAGTCTAAAAGAGGGGCTTACGGTATTTAGGGAACAGCAGTTTATGGACGCGGTAGGGGCGGCGGCTTACAATCGCATTCATCATGTCATTAGACTCAGAAATTTTCAGTTTGTTGAAGACTCCGGTCCTATGGCGCACCCAGTTCGCCCTGAAAGCTATATCGAAATTAATAATTTTTATACCCCGACAGTTTATGAAAAAGGGGCAGAAGTTTGTCGTATGCTTTATAACCTCATGGGTGATGAGGGATTTTATCAAGGAGTTCGACTTTGGGTGTCACGCTTTGACGGTAAAGCCACAACAGTCGACGACTTTATCAAAGCATTTGAAGAGGCGAATTCGGTCGATTTAGGTCAGTTCTTCAACTGGTACCGGCAATCAGGTACGCCCGAAGTTGTAGCCTCTGGATTATATAACGCGAGCGAGAAGAGTTACTCTTTAACGTTAAAACAAAGCTGTCCTGCCACTCCGGGGCAACCTGTTAAAAAGCCTTTTTATATTCCTTTTTCGGTTGGTTTACTGGATAAAAATGGCGACGAATATGAAGTCAAAGTAGATAAAGCGCGTCTAAGTAAAGACCAAAAAACCGCGGTGCTGAGCCTTTCAGAAACAGAGCAAACGTTTGTTTTTAAAGATGTCCCTTCTCCGCCTATTCCCTCATTGCTGCGAGGATTTTCATCGCCGATTAAATTAAAACACAATTTAAGTGAGGATCAGCTCTATCATTTAATGCTGCATGATAGTGATGCCTTTGTGCGCTGGGAAGCTTTTCAGTTAGTATACGAGAATATGTTTTTGGGTTTATATCATGATTTTATCAAGGGGCGTCCTTTAAGAATATCAGAAGAATTGACTAGTATAATAAAAAAAACTCTCCTCGGTGCTATTGCTGATAAGCGCCTAATTGGTCTATTTATAGATCCCCCAACGCCGTATATGCTCGGTCAAAAAATGCAGCCCATTAATGTGGCCGCACTCGAACATATTTATTCTTTTTATTGTAACCATCTCAGCAAAGCACTCAGCAAAGAGTTTTTTCAGGTTTACCAGGAAAACAATAGTCTCACGCCTTATGGTCGAAGTTTTGAAGAAACTGGGCGAAGAAGCCTAAAGAATTTTTGCTTGCTGTGGCTCATGCGTCTTGATGATCCAGATTATCACAAAATATGTTTTCAGCAATTTTATCATTCTAACAATATGACGGATGAATATGGTGCAATGAGCGCAATGGTCCACTCACATGCGGTGGATCGCGAAAGTCTGTTTCAAGATTTTTATAAGAACTGGAAAAAGGAGCCCATGGTTCTAGATAAGTGGTTTGGTATTATGTCTGAGTCGGCAAAGAGCATATCAGATATCAAGAAACTACTCGGTCACCCTGAGTTTAATCTCTATAACCCGAACCGGGTTCGAATTGTGTTTTCGTTGTTATCCAGGTCGAATATGGGGGTATTTCACGACGCAAGTGGTGCGGGATACCGGTTACTTGCCGATACAGTTTTAAAAATTGATGCCTTTAACCCCCAGCTTGCCGCAAATATCATCAAGACTATGACGCTTTGGCAGCAGTTCGCGTCTCCGTATAAAGAGGAAATGCGTTTGGCATTAGAAAATCTCGCAAAAAATTCGCTTTCGAACAATACCTATGAAGTAGTGGCTAAGTCCTTAACGTTGTAGTACAAATTAGTAAAATTCTTTACTTGTGGCGAATGTTGCCAGGAGCACCACGTGAAGTGAATTTATAAATATAGGTCAGTCACAGAGCTCACCCAGGGCGTGACACCACGCTCCATTTTTATCCACAAAACAGGTATTTCATTTGCCGGGGGACTGGGCCCTTGATCGATAGCCTGACCCTGATAACGCCCTGAAAAATGAGAGAATCGTGCCGCTATAGCTTTGGGTTCATTCCCATGTACAGTAGCAATGACGCCGTTGTGGCTTATTTGCAGTAATTCCATAAAGGAGAGGACATCTGCGCTGCGTATTTCTCCAAGAATAATACGGTCGGGCCTGAGGCGCAGTGCTTCAGAAATTAGCTGCTGACAGGTAAAAGAACCGAGGCCATCATATCCCGCAAAACGTTGCTGTAGGCTTATCCATAAAGGGTTTTTCAGAACTAACTCTCGAAGAGATTCAATGATAATAAGGCGCTCAGTATCGCAAAAACACTCTAACAAGCAATAAAGCAAGCTAGATTTTCCAGAACTCGTATTCCCATGGATCAATATATGATGCCCTTGGTGCATCGCTGTTTCTATTTTTTTACGGTGTTTATCGGATAGCTTAAAATCTGCAAAACTTAAAGAGCCAAAACGATGTTTTCGTATAGAAAAGAGTGGGCCATTGCCACTGACGCAGGGATGAATAGCATGCCAGCGGAAGTAAGTATTATAGCTCCCTCCGGTAGCAGGGTGATTAGGATCAAGGCGGAGATTTTGTATCGCGACAAATTCCATAAGCCAATCAAGTAGAATGTGATTGTTTTGAAAGGGCGGTTTTTTAAAAATTTGAGATTTTTGCGAAATCAAAAATCCAAATTCTGCACCGTTAAAAACAATTTCATCCAAATGCTCATCGTGCTGAAATTCATCTATAATAATGTTAAGAGTATCTACGAATGAATCGCATGCTTTTGCCACTAAATCACCTTTGCACCATTATTAATAAGCTTCAATGATCCTTCAAAACCAGCACAATGATAATTTGGATAGTAAACCATCACCTCACGGCCTTGATTAAGGGCATGCTCTGCACTATTTAGAGCCCCCGACTTTTCACCGGCTTGCATAACCAAAGTCGCATACGAAATACCAGTTATGAGGCGATTTCTGATTGGAAAATCGTAAGGCTTTGCTTTCATGTGCCAAAGCCTCTCTGAAATGAGTGCCCCATTTAATGAGGCTCTCATGCGTTGAAAAACGTGGATATTGCCAGGCGGATAGAGTGATCCTAAACCTCCCGCCATAATTGCTGCGGTATATTTGTTTGGGTCAGTGCATGATAATGCACCGATGTGTGCCGCTATATCACAGCCATAGGCCCCCCCACTGATGATGTTGTAGTTTTCCGTGAGACGCGCACTGAGCTCCCGCGTGACTTCTAATGTTTCAGGATAAGCTTTGCGAGATCCGATAATCGCGATATTTTTTTTGTGGTTGGGGAATACGGACCCAAGAAAATTTAAAGCCAAAGGGGGATCAGCTGCATTTTTTAATAAAGGGGGATAGTTTGGGTCTAAAATAGTGATCATTGTGCCGCTATTTTTTCTGAGAAGCTTCCAGTGGCATAAAAATTCCTTTGTCGTCGCATCAATAGAATCGATAGTTGTGTGTGCCCAATTTCTCATGGCAAGAGATAGACTTGGGTGTTGATAAAATTCTATGATGGATGCGCCAAAAATATTTTTAAGCTTGGTTATGCTGATTAGGTCAATTTCATTGGCATTAAGATTTTTTGCCGATAGACTTGAAACGGAGAGTACTTTTATAATTTTCTGAATAGGCATTTGGCGTCGATGTATTTGCTGGCAGCTATATAAAAATAGTATCAGCGTATTTAGGTAGTTCATGGAGTTAATCCAATAACAAAAAATAAGAATAAAATGATTTTTTTTCTCATAATAAAATTCATATTCATTGTAGAAATAATTTTAAAGTCAGGCGAATGACTTATGGTCGTCGGCTGGTTTTGATGAGCTTCACGGATCTCTGGTGTTCTTTTCAGTGGAAAAAGAAAAATATGCTAAGAGGGCAGAAGCATAATTACCTAAAATATCTAGTTTTTATTAATTAAAAATGGTGTTAAAGTGACAATCTGTAGAATGTAAAGATAAAAAATATAACTTTTTATTTTCATTTGAAATTAATAATGATAAAGCAGTATTTTTCATGTCACGCATTTTTTTCCAGTATTCAGGAATTTTGTGATGAAGGTTGATGGAAAACCTATAGACTTATTAGTGACAGATATCGATAACACGATGTTTGACTGGGTCGCCTACTACGTCACAGCTTTTAGTGGCATGCTGAATAGGGTTGCTCAGATAATTCACAGTGATTATGAAACCTTATCTAATGAAGCAAAGATAATTCTTACCGAACATACTATCGAATACCCTTTTGTCGTTCAACAACTACCATCGGTCAATGCATTTTACGGACACGATATAGAGAAGATGCTTGTCGAGTGTGTCACCCCAGCGAGAGATTATTTTAAGGAACTAGCGAAGGATTTTTTAAAACCTTATCCAACAGTAATTGAAGCTCTTACAGAAATTAGAGCACGCTACCCAGAGCTTGCCATAGTGGCGCTTACTGATGCTCCTCGTTACGTAGCAATGTGGAAATTGAATAAACTTGGGTTACTTCATTTCTTTAATGCGGTTTATGGCTTGGGCGATCCGATTATTCCCACCGATCAAGATATCAACAAGGTTAAGGTAACCCCAGACATCTTGATGAAACATCTACGGCAAAATAATTTTGGCTTTAAGGGCAAGATTCGGATATTGCCTCACGAATATGAGAAACCGGGGACGCGTGGCCTTAAAACTGTTTTGATGGACTATGCGATAGACGAAAATAAAGATAAGCGTGGAAAAGTGCTTTGGGTGGGTGATAATTTGCTTAAAGACGTTTTTTTGGGCCACTCCCTAGGAGTCAAAACTGCGTGGGCAGCTTATGGCACAAAATATGATCCTGATTTAAAAGAAATTCTCAAATCCTTTGGTCCTCCAGCTAGTGTGCAGCAAAGTGCCATTAATTTAGAGGAAGAAGCCAAGAAAATCAAACCCGACATTGTTCTTGATAATTTCGGTGATATTATGCAGCACCTCAGCACTTAGGGATGGGCTGTCGTCTCTCCCCCTTAAAAAAATAGGCTTGCAAAGTTTCTACGAACCCGGCATAAAATAATTGACAGATTCAGTCAACATTAATGGTAATAAGGAGCAACCTGTGTCTGAAAGCGACAACAATCTCGTTATAGAAAAAATCAAGGCCGATTTATCCTCTCACCCTATTGTTGTATATATGAAAGGTACAAAAGAGGAGCCTATGTGCGGATTTTCGGCACAAGTAGTCCAAATTTTAAAGGGATATGGGGTTGATTTTAAAACTATTAATATTTTAGAAGACTGGGATTTACGCGAGGGGATTAAAGCCTTTTCGAGCTGGCCCACTATACCTCAGGTATATGTCAAAGGTAAGTTTATTGGCGGATGTGATATTACCTCCGAACTCCATCGCAAAGGTGAGCTCGAGGCAATTTTAAGAAGCTAAGTGTTTGGGAATAGAATTGACGGGAATCGCGGAGATGGTTATTTTAACTATTCTGTTCCCCAATCCTTTTGTTCAATAACGAGGGCTTCCATGACCAGTCAAAAAACAACCACTCATATCGATACAACGGTAGTTCATGCGGGAGCACAATGCGATCCGACATCTGGAGCCGTCACCCCACCCATTTATCAAACGTCTACTTTTAGGCAGCAGGCTCCAGGTATACATCAGGGTTGGGATTATTCGCGAGCCGGAAACCCAACACGAGATCTTTTTGAACAGGCTCTCGCCGCGTTAGAACAGGCTAAATTTGCAATGGCTTTTTCATCGGGGCTCGCAGCTGAACAGGCAATAATACAAACACTCAACCCAGGTGATCAAGTTCTCGTATGTGACGATGTCTATGGGGGTACGGGGAGGCTGTTTCGGCGATTATTTGCTAAGTACAATATTGATTTTAAATTCATTGATATGACAAATTTAGCGCTAGTCACTCAGTCTGTTTCCCCACAAACCAAAATGTTTTGGATCGAAACCCCAACCAACCCAATGATGAAAATCATTGATATTGCGGAGATTGCTACTATTGCGCAAAAGGCAGGGTCTGTTCTGGTTGTTGACAATACTTTCGCCACTCCTATTTTTCAAAATCCTTTGTCTCTAGGGGCATCAATTGTCATTCATAGTACGACAAAGTATATTGGTGGCCATTCAGATTTGGTTGGCGGCGCCGTCATGGTAAACGATCAAAAGTTGGCGGATGATATTAGATTTATTCAGTTTGCTGCTGGATCTGTACCCTCACCTTTTGAAAGTTTTTTGCTGCACAGAAGCATAAAAACTTTGGCTGTGCGTATGGCAAAGCACGATAGCAACGCCAGAGAAGTTGCTGATTTTTTGTCTAAACACCCCAAAATTGAAAAAGTCTTTTACCCTGGTTTGCCTGAGCATCCTGGGCATGCGGTCGCGGTGAAACAAATGCGAGGGTTTTCAGGCATGCTAAGCTGTGTTCTCAAGGGTGATTATTTGGAGACGCTCAAGTTTTTAAAGCAGCTTAAAGTATTCACTCTTGCCGAAAGTCTTGGTGGTGTCGAGTCTCTCGTCAACCATCCTGAAAAAATGACCCATGCTTCTGTTCCTGAGGCTTTGCGAAAAGAGCTGGGTATTTCCTCGAATTTGGTCAGACTCTCCGTTGGCATCGAAAATCCCAATGATATTATTGGTGACCTATCCGATGCCTTAGAAGGGTAGCAAGACTTTTAGGGATATTTAACACTTCTTAACTTTTTGATGAATTTTACCAAATATTGATTGCCCAGAACTCGCAAACATTTCTATTTCAACCTCATCGCCTGCCTTTAGAAAAGGCGTCTGGGGTTGCCCTTGCTCAATAGTTTCAATGGTTCTTACCTCAGCAAGGCATGATGAGCCGCGACTGCGATCTTCATTAGACACCGTCCCACTACCTAAAATAGTGCCTGCGGTGTAGGCGCGAGTTTTAGTAAGATGAGCAATGAGTTCAAAAAACGAAAAAGCCATTCCCTCACCAGCAAGCGGACTGCCAAAGCGTTTTCCGTTTAGATGGGTGACAAGGGGAAGATGCACTTTGCCACCGTCCCACGCTGTACCCAGTTCATCTGGCGTCACGGCAATAGGCGAAAAAGCAGTAGCAGGTTTTGACTGAAAAAAGCCGAACCCCTTTGCCAGCTCAGCAGGAATCAAATTGCGTAACGACACATCATTGACGAGCATAATTAAACGCACATATTGTGATGCATTTTGTGGGCTCACTCCCATCGGAGTGTCGCCTAAAACAACACTAACCTCTGATTCAAAGTCACAGCCCCAGGATTCATCTGCCAATGGAATCGGGTCATAAGGAGATAAAAAGATCCCCGAACCACCTTGGTATACCAGAGGATCCGTTAAAAAAGAAGCAGGCATTTCAGCTCCACGTGCCTTTCTTACAAGACGGACGTGATTCAGATATGCTGAACCATCAATCCATTCATACGCGCGTGGCAATGGGCTATGCAGGTTTTTAAAATCAAGCTTAAAGCCCTTTTGATTATCTGCGTTCAAGGCGGTTGAAAGATTTTCTAGGGCAGGAGATAGCTCGTCCCAAGAATCCAAAGCAGACTGTAAATTGGCACAAATGTGCTTTGCGCTCACGGCGCGTGTAAGGTCTTTGCTAACGACGATAAGTTCGCCATCGCGGGTGTTGTTTTTTAAACTAGCCAATTTCATTATTTGTTTCTCCCAAAAAAACATAAAACATGAGCAAACTCAACTATTAATAAGAGAGTCTCGTGCTGCTAAATCATCGATCATTCTCTAAAAATTACTTGTCAATTAAGCCAACAGTAAGACGCAATGCTTGAACATCTTTGGGTTGCAGCGCTATAACCTTTCCCGGATTTAATTCATCTGGCAAAAAAATATCATGAAAGGCATAACGAGAAAGTTTCACAACTTTTAAGTCAAAATGTTCAAAAATTCTACGCACAAGACGATTTCGTCCTTCATTAACGGTAATATCATACCAAGTCCCTTTAGTCTTCCCAAGGCTTTGTCCCTGTACGAGCTTGATTTTAATTTTGCCGACTTTACCGTCTTCTAATGTTAAACCTGCCTTTATCGCATCTAGTTGTTCTTTAGATAAGGCCCCGTTTACGAGAGCCAAATAGGACCTTTTTACATGAAAGGCTCTTTTGGTCAAGCGATAGGCGAGTTGACCATCGTTGGTGAGAAGGAGCAAGCCCGTTGTACGGTAATCAAGGCGACCCACCGGATTAATTTCCGCTTTTAGTCTTTTTATAGCAGGCAAATCATAAATGGTCATCTTATCCATTTCGTTACTGCGACTCACCAAAGTATAGTCGGGCTTATTGAGTAAAAAATAGACTTTTCCTGGAGGCGATTTGGGTACCGCTTTGTTTTTTACCATGACCTTATCGGTTTGCGGGTCAAGTACGTCACCAATTTTTGCCTGTTTACCATTGATGTAAACTAATCCTTGTCCTACCCATCGCTCAGCTTCTCTGCGCGAGGCCATACCGAGTTCTGCCAGCCATTTATGAACTCTCACCTTGCTGATTTCTTCTTCATTTTTATTTGTCATCAATTGACTGCCTATTTATGGGGGATATTCGTTTTGTTTTATTGTTTTGGGTGCTAAGAAAGTTATTCTCTCGCTTCATCCCAAATTTGATTTTCTGTATTTTCATCTAACGAGGGTGCGCGTGTTTCCTGCGGCTCACCAGATACAAATTCTTCTACCTGAACATTTTCACCCTGCTGAAATGCGCGAATCTTATTTTCAGCCGTTTCAATAATTTCCTGATTGACCTGTAACGAATCCAAACTTGGCAAATCCTTGAGGGTTTGAAAACCGTAAACCCTTAAAAATTCATCAGTAGTCCCAAATAATAAAGGGCGTCCGGGGTCTTGTTTTCTGCCGACACTGGTTACCAAGCCGCGGTCTACAAGGACCTTTAGAGCGCTGGCCACATCAACACCACGAATAAATTCAATTTCTGCTCGGGTAAGAGGCTGCTTATAAGAAACAATCGCTAATGTCTCCAGAGCCGCCCTAGAAAGGGTGCGAGGGCGTTTAGCAAACATGCGTTCCATTAATGCTGCCGCTTCCGGAGCTGTGCGAAACTGATAACCCTGGTTTTTTATGTACTCCAAGCGAAAACCACCAACATGTAATGTGTAAAATTCACTTAAGCTGTCGAGGACACTAGAAATGTCGCGGGTTGACAGGCGCGGGTCTTGTAAAAGCTCTAAAATCTCATGGGGTTTCATGGGTTTTTGGGTGGCAAATAGAATAGCTTCAATTGCGGATTTTAAGGAGAATGCTTCAGAAAGAAGAGGTCCCTCCTGCCAGGGGCGCTCACTAGATAGAGAGGCTTTATCTACCTCTTTTTCCGCAGCATTTTCTAAGGGTAAAGAGCTAGATTCCGCAGCATTATTCGTTTCAAAATCAGCGGGTATGTCATGAGTATCATATTCAGAAGCAAGTGCATTGAAATTAGATTCTTCGTCTCTATTTTCTTTTTCAACTTCATCATAAGAACTTTCATTCTGTCCCTGATTGCCTGAAGTGAGAGAGGTATTCATTTCGTCATCGGGGCTTTCAAAACTAGCGGAAGAAACTTCAGATCCTTCCTTAGCGCTTTGCTCTAAATCACTTGGAGAATAAAGAGTCTGGTCCTTAAGTATATTTGCTGGCTCATCAGTTTTATTATCTGAGCTAACATCGTTGTGAACAGTTTTTTTCGGCACGTTCATGTCCCTTTTCTTTTGTGATAGCCAAAATTAGTGCACGAATTCCATTATGGAGAAATCGCGGGTATGCTCTGTACTTCAGATGCTTCTTCACTTGAGTCTGTTGAATCTGTATGTGCCACAGCTCCAGCACGAGCAAGAAATGGCAGTTGCTTTGATTGTGATTGTTTGAGGTAAACCCAAAGTGGGCCCATAAGCCGTTCTTGATGGGTCGCCAGTAATCCCGTTTTGCATAACTCTAAGACCGCGAGCACATGGACAACAAAATCATACCGTGTTTTAAACTTTTCATACATCCCTTGAAAAAGTAAAAACTCAACGGTATCTATGTATAGGGTAAAAGCCTCAATGGTATCTTCCAACGTTATTTTATGAAACTTTGCTTCGACTTTTACAAAATTCCTCTCTGCTAAGTCCCTCATCATTTGCTCAAAAAGTAAAATTAAGCTAGCGGGGACGCCCTTCATGGGCGCTTCCACATGCTCATACTTTGGCGTTAGTCGGTCCCATTCATGCGAATGGAAGGTTTCAGCATAATTAGCGAGAGACAGTTCAAAATATTTTGCTGCTTTTTGAAAGCGATCATATTCTATTAGGCGCTTTCGCAGCAGTTCTCCAGGATCTTCAGGATCAGAGTCATTTTCTGCATCGCTTTCTTTTCGATTCTGGGGTAGAAGCTGATTCGTCTTTATCTCGATGAGAATTGCTGCCATCTCAATAAAAGCGGCAGCATCATTTAAATCAGAAAACTCTGCGTGGCGTAAAAACTCTAAGTATTGTTTGGTGAGCTTATAAATGTCGATTTTAAAAATATCTATTTCATGGACACGAATCAAATAAAGCAAAAGATCCAAAGGACCTTCAAATTCATCGAGTTGAATAGAATATTGCGACGGCATGGTGCTAGCTCACGTGAGCGGCTGATTTTATTCAAAATCATCCGCGATTATAAAACGGCTAAGGCTTAAACCTTTTTATACCTAAAAAGTCCCCTGAGAAGCAAGGTAAAAGCCGAGGCGATTCATGGGACAAAGGCCCTAAAATATAGCATAACCCCATGAAACCAGCGGGGAAGATTCGCAATGGACGCTTCGAATAATTCATTTTTTAGGGGATGTAAATTTAGGGGACATTGATTGGTGATGAAAAAAAATGGGATTCTCGGCACATTTTTTTGTTTATAATTGCGACGCGAATATGTAAGCATCCTGTTCTGGGCTGTGTTCAGCCTAGGGTTTCTTAACAGTCTCAAGTTTAAATTATGAAAAATTTAGGGAATTTTCGCTAATGCTGGTTCAGGAAACTCAACAAATCATAAAACATCTAGCGTTATCTTTGCAGACAGATGCGGGAAAGTTTTGGGGGGCAGCCCTAGGCTCGATAGAAGACCCATTTGCGGGGGAAAATTTATTTACTGTGCCTGCTGCCTTTAAGTCTCATCATCTTGGTAAAACAGCTGGAGCGGCGTGCCAAACTCTCATGGCAAATGGCATGTTTATAAAAAATCACCAAGCAGCATCTGATCATCAAACTGATAAGTTGCCTTTGCTGCCCTTATCAACTTTTCGCTGGGGAGCCGACGCCTTTTTTTGTGGCAAGAGTATCGAAAAAACGTTTTTATCAAGTGGAACCACTCAAAGTACCAGAGCCCAGTCTCATTTCAGCACGGACGGTCTCTTACTCTATAAAATGGGAAGCCTTCTGACCTTTGCTTATGTCCTTCAAAGCATGGGGTTTATCTCTATGAAAGAGGCGATCGGTATCTCTTGGATCCCAAGCAAGCAAGTTTGGCCGCAAAGCAGCCTTGCCGCGATGGTTTCTTGGTTTAGTGAGTATTTTAATCTTATCTATGCTGATTCCGGAAATATACCACGTTCTAATCTCGGCAATAAGCCTGTGTGGCTGTTTTCTACTGCTTATGACCTAAGCGCCTGTGCTTTAGAGAGAAAACTTAGGATGCCTTTGCCGAAAGGATCCATTGTTATCGAAACGGGCGGCATGAAAGGGAGGACTTTAGATCTGACTAGAGATGAACTTTATCAAAAAGTCGCTGAAGCTTTTTCTATAACCCCAACCGATATTGTCAGTGAATACGGTATGGGGGAGCTTGCTTCGCAGGCTTATGACTGGGTTCCGAGAAATTCCTCTCGGGATAACCGTTTTTTGCGTTTTCCTCGTTGGGTAAAGGTTTTCACGTCTGAACATGTGGACGAGCACCCACAAACATCCTGTCGGGAAGAGGAAAAATCCGATGCAGGTGTCTTATCACTTTGGGATGGGCTTCGCATAGATTATCCCTACGTTTTACGAACGAGCGATCTCGTTTTGGGTAGTAGACAAAACCCTGAGGAATTTATTTATGTCAAAAGAATTTCCCACGCCCCACTTAAGGGCTGTTCCTTAAAGTCTGAAGAACTCCACCTTGAAAAAGCTGGTCCTGAGATTTTGTACAATGACCATCAAGTGGAGCATCTTGATTTTTCAGTAACATATCTCAAGGGCATGGTAGAGCGGTGTCGAAAAATAGCTGATCAATTGCAATCTTTTTTAACGTCGAACAAATTTACTTCTTTGCTTAAAGAAGAATTTTCAAATCACCATATCGGGCTATTGGCAGCGAAAGACCTGACGTGCTTAATGCCTAAAAACGAAGTAGAATTTCTGCTTGCTGCGCTAAGTAGCCTAGGTATTTCTGCTGAAACTATACAAAACCTGAAAAAAGGGGGGGGCTTTTTAAGTGAAAAATCAGGCGGCCAGCCCCCAGATTTAACAGAGATATTAGATTTAGTTCGCAAGGCGCTGCCTACCTACCTCCCAAAGAACATACCGAAAAACTGGTTATTTATTGGCCCATCATCGCATTCTATTGCCCTGATTGAACCGATAATTTTTGCGTTTATTTGCGGGATTAATCTTGAAGTTAAGCTGTCAACCCGCCTTAATTCACAGGCCATTTCGGCTCTTATATCATTTTTAGGGACTCTTAATGCTTCTTTTAAAAAAAATACGAAAATCATCCAAAAAGAGCGACTGGGATTAAATTCAGCGATAAATGATCCACTAAAGAAAATCCTCATATTTGGGAGTCATGAAACCATTTCTCTTTTACGTGGGCTTGGGTATTCGTGTCGCGGATTTGGCAATTACCTATCAGGAAGCTTTATCGATGGCACAAAAAAGAGTGATATTCGGCTTCTCATAAAAGATGCGCTAAGCTTGGGGCAACAAGGCTGCTTTTCCAGCCGATTTGCGTTTGTTTTTTTGTCTGATGCTAATAAAAAAGCGCTGGAAGAGGTGTTAAATCATATTTTAGTTGCTGGCGATAAATTCTTAAAAAAAACGCCCAAAAAAAATGGACACGAAGCGCGCGAAGATGAGTTTTTCAGGTATATTATGAGTCTTAAAATAGATGCACATTGGTCTCCTGATAAAAATATATTAGTGCCGATTTTAGGTTTAAAAAGATTTAAGAAGCAATTTCTTACTTCAAATTTTCCCAGTAGTGCTTGGTTGAGTCTTGCTTCTTATGTCCTGCCAGTAGTGGTTGTAAGCAACGAAAAAGGCGAGGAACCTCTTTTGACAATCATAAATGCGCTCAAGAAAAATCTCCCTGATTTAAGGAGGCTATCTTGCAGCACCCCTATTTTGCAGGAGCTAAAAAAAAGCCAGGCTAAAGACCCAATTGCGGAAGATATTTTTTTAACACCTGTCGGCAGTGCTAACATGTCAGATTGGTCAGGCTTGCATCAAGGGCAACCTTATTTTAGTGATCAGCTTCCTACCGCTAAAAAATAGTTTGAAATCTAGAGAAGAATCCTTTTGGTGTTTAACCGTATCTCTTAGATTTTTTGAAAAGGAAAATAAACAATGAAATATTTTCTGCCCGTAAATGTGAAGAAAATGTCAGCTATTATCATCGCTTTCTTTTTTTACGGCTCTCTGTTTGGAGAAAATTAATTGCTGGGAAACGATTATTCTATAGAACTTTCGCCTTGCTAACCAATCTAGCTCTATGACGCCGATTGACGCCCTTACTCCACGGCAAAGTCAACGCCTACCCTCACGAAGATGTCAACGAGATTGTCGTCCAGATCCTTTGTATAGTCAGCTAACTTTATTAGACTATTTGTGCAACAAAGCGCTTAATCACAACAAATATTTAAGTTCATTAAAAATCTGCCGAACTCATAAAGATCGTTTATAGGAAAATTAAGTAAAGGTTGATTTTCTTCTCATGGCTTTATCTAAAGACAGTAAAATTGCTTTGGTTCTTACCTCTCAGAGCGAGGTGAGTACGATTTCTTCCATTTTTGGTGGGCTTGGCTACAGAAAAACGACCCCCTTCGTCAAAGCCTTAGAAGCATATGAGTTTCTCATCCGACACCAATTTGATTTGTTAGTTGTTCGCATGGAAATGCCAGATCTCGCAGGCATAGTCTTGCTGCAAAAATTACGCAGCTCGGGGAATTATGGAGAGGAAACGGTACTCTTTATTATCGATAGGCTTGAGGCTGGAGTCGCAAATATACTTTTTGAACTAGATATCCGTTATGTGCTTACTGACACAAAAGATAAAAACATAATTAAGGAGAAAATTAGTCACCTGATACAGGAAGAAAATAACCTCTCTCCATTTGAACTAAAATACAGAGAAGCCCGTGCAGCGCTCTTTAATAATCTTGACGAAATGGCATTTTCCCTGGGTAAGGAACTGTTTGAGCTTGACCCTAGCAATGAAAAGGTCTGTACACTTCTCGGTGATATATTCGCGAAGCATAACGATATAAAACATATGTCACGATTTTATAGCCAAGCATTAAAAATCAATCCGCAGTCGGCAATTGCAGCTAACAAGCTGGGATACTGCTATATGCAGATGGGGGAATATGAAAAATCGGCAAAACTTTTTAAATCCTTAGTGGATTTAAACCCCTATCATTTGGCCATGCTAGAAAATGCCGGTATAAGCCATTTAAAGATTAATAAGTACGAGGAGGCACTCAGTTATTCAAGTCAGATTTCTAAGCTCGATGAAAGTCACAAAGGGGCTACAGAGCTTTCGGCTGGGGTTTATATAGCTCAGGGTGACTATGCCAATATGGCAGATGTTCTTAAAAAAACCCATGGTGAACGCGAAATTATCTCTTTTCTTAATGCCGCGGGCATTAAACTTGCCCAAGAGTCTGAAGTTTCTGAAGCGCTAAAAATTTACCACTACTGTGTTGAGCATATGAAAGACAACCCGTATCTTTACGCGGTATATTTTAATATCGCACTCGCCCATCTTAAGTTAAAAAACAACGAGGAAGCGCGTGAAGCTTTGACGCAGTGCCTCCATTTAAATCCAGGTTTTACTAAAGCCCAGACCTATTTGGACAAGCTCACTAAGGTCGCTTGACTATAAAAAACTTTTTGATGCATTAATATTTTTTTAGTAATGAACGCGCTATCCTAGGAACAAACTACTAAAGGAAAATTCAATAGAGCTGTCTACAATTTTTTTTGCGTAGATTTGCTGATCCATAGCTACACCATGCCAATCGGACCTTTCAAGCTCATAAGGCCACATTTCTATAAGCCTATGTTTTACATGTAAAATAACGGCCATTGTGCGTCTTAATATCCTGAAATAATGATATAAACAAGATTATTTTTTTGTTTAGTTAAAAAAAGCTTGCTGAACTTTACCGTTTGCGTACAATTCAAAATATATTCAAATAGATTCTTAATTGTGAATGTCTTTGGGCAAACACGAGATGAAATGACTTGCTCAATTTAGCGACAATGGGATTTTAATTGGGGAAACAGCAGCAATATTTTGGGGGGCATCATGGTTATAAAGAATTGTGTTCTTAAGGGGGCTACTTTCCTTTTTTGCATCTTGGCCATCACGTCTTGTGGAAGTCGGGAGTCTCAGACAGATGCGCATTTAAATGGTTCTAGAACTATTGTGCCTCTAAAGATCGAAGTTACAGATTTTAAGAAATATGATAATCCGATGCTCGCGGAAGAACTTGTCAATCAATTGGCTACCTCTCTAAATTATTATTTGCAGGCCCCATTTTCTGAACGCACCAAGGTTTCGGGTAACGATGTGCCCTGGCTGAAGTTGACAGACCTCTCGATGAACAATACGGGCCGAACTAATGTAGATTCCAAAAACAATCTCAAAGTAAATGTGAAAAGCGGCATTTTTGGCGGAAGCGTCACCGTAAATTATACGTTAAAGCAGAAGTACTACACCATAACCCTTAAGTTTGAAGATTATGCAGGCAATGTTTATCGCTATTCTTTTTATTTGTGGGTGAATGAAGAAACCATTGTCAATGTCAGTGGCAAAATGGATTTAGAAGTTGGTTTGGGTGTACTTGGAGTGCTACCAGGAGATGTTGGTCATTCCCTAGTCTCTGGCTTAGGTGAATTATTTACTATTAGTGCCGACTCATCCAATAATTTTGAGTGGTATGAATCTTTGGCTCCCATGATGAAGCCTTTATTACCGGGCATTGTTTCAAATTTTCAAGTTCAAATAATTGGCGATGTTTTTATTCCCCTTTGCAGAAAAATGAATGACAATAACGATTCAGGATTAGATTGCAGTTTGCCAAATTTAGAGCCTTCAAATGTGGTAGAGGCTTTGACCTTAAAGCTACGCCAGTGGGACTCTGAAAAATATATGATGGGATCTCCTTATCCACAAGGTAGAACCTCTTCGACCTTTGAAGAAGCAAACGGTGATTTTTACGATAAAAATTACGTCGGAAAGAATTCAATTGAGTCAAAAGCCTATTATCTATCCCGTTGTGTAAATAGTGGCTTAAAGGTTTACGGGCAAGAAAGATACAATGTTTTTATGCCAATGCTTAATGGTCGGCTTTATCCTAAGGAGTATGATCTTTTCTCGCTCTATTTAAAGCGGCGAGGCGGCTGGGAGAGGGTTCCCTTCACGGCAGGACAGCTTATGCTTGTACAGGAATCGTCTAAGGTGAGCTGCTCTTACTCTGGGGGTAGCGAGGTTCAGCAGTGCATGGTTTTTTATCTCGATGTATCATCTCGAGACAAAGAACAGTTTGAATCTATGTGTGATTTTATCAATCTTCACGGTAGTTCTTTAGATGCTGGCATAGGCATTTCCCTTTCAACCGAGGCAGTTATTAATGATGCCGATGACATCAATAATGAGGCCCAGGTTTTTTTTTGAAAGAATCTAAGAAAAAAAGCTTTTTTTGCTCCATTTTTAAGCTGTTTTGCCCCTCTGCCAATTCGTCAAGAGCCGGTGGTGGAGGTGGCGGAGGTGGCGGCTTTCACTAAACGAGAGAGATGGATGCCTAGCTCTCAGTACTACTCCGTTAAATTGGGGAGAACTAGCCATGAGGATGGGGGAAAAGCGGAGTTTACTTTAGGATAAATGAGCATTTTTCTTGGGCGAGCAACACAGTTATCGCCAATTTATCGTAGTAATATTAGGCCTATAGTTTACTCAGAAAATCATAGGTATAAATCCCCGTAGCATGTCCATCGTTAAATTTTATGCCAATAGCATAACGCCCTATGGCATTAATTTCTAAGGGGCGCACTGAGTCTGGGATAGAGTGTGGATCCAAGATGGGTTTGCGTGTCAACTCGTCTAGGCAAGCGGCACAGGGGCACTTTTTTCGTAAAGTTACGACATCAAGGGCCTGAGTTCTTCCGCTGTTCCATTTAATGGTGAGTGTTCGTTCGTCTTCCTGCTTAATATCATAAATTTGTAAGTTTTCCGTGGCCATTTAAGTTCCCTCTTTGAAGTAATCGAATTCGTTTTCTATTGATACTTTGCTTAATGTCCAAAATTATTTCTTCTCACTTAATCTGACTTTTCCTGGGTCCCTCTCAAGGCATTTCATTTCCAGGTGATGTGAAAATTATGCATTGCCTGCTGATCCTTATTGTTAAGAATTGAGAGCTGAGAAGCCATCTGTGCCGCACATTCTATATAAGCGAGAGAACCTGAAGCGTTGGGTTGATGTTTTACAGCTGGTTTGCCTTCGTCTGAGGCGACTACCAAAGATTGATCCAGGGGGATGCGCCCTAGGATAGGGAGACCAAATTCTTGGGAGAGTTTTTCGCCGCCACTAGATTTAAAAATGAAATGCTTTTTCTCACAGCCATCACAAACAAAATAACTCATGGTTTCTACCACACCAAGTAAAGGCACCTTGAGCGTTTCAAACATCTGAACGGCTTTGCGTACATCGATCAGGGACATTTCTTGAGGTGTGGTGACCATTATAGCCGCACTAAGCGGAGCAGTTTGCGAGATGGTTAACTGAATATCACCTGTGCCAGGTGGATAATCTATGAGTAAATAATCAAGTTCTCCCCACGCTACTTGCATCAAAAATTGCCGAATGACATTTCCAGCCATGGGGCCCCTGAGTATCGTGGCCTTGCCTTTTTCCGTAAATAAACCCATGGAGATTATTTTGACGCCATCAACCTCAGGTGGCAAAAGCATATTGTTTGCATTGTGGTTAGGAGCATCAGGGCGCGTCATCAAAGGTATTGAGGGTCCATATATATCAGCATCTAGGATGCCAACTTTCGCTCCTAAGGCATTTAAAGCATAAGCTAAGTTTGTTGTTGTTGTGGACTTACCGACGCCGCCCTTCCCACTTGCAACAGCAATGATATTTTTGACTCTTCCCAGAGAAGCTTCTAATTGTGCATTGATCGGTCGTTTTTCTGGATTTTCAGCGGTCATCGTAATTTCTATTTTACGACCACCGGCGAGATCTCCTAAAACACTCAAACAATCATTTTTTATACGTTCTTTCATGGGACATGCAGGGGTGGTTAAATTGACTTCGAAAGCGATGAGACTTTCAGAAATTTTTAAATTTTTAATAAAACCAAGAGTAACAATGTCTTTGTGTAAATCCGGATCCTGGACTGCTTTGAGGGCATTGAGTATGGTGCTTTCTTGTAGTGGTCCATCTTGCCCTTTTATGGGGCTAGCTTTAACTTTATCTCTTGAAGACGTGAATAAACCCATGGTGAAATATTCCTTTGTTAAATTAAGCGCAATCAAAGCGTTTAAAGATAATTTTTTTTATACAATGACCCAAATTAAATGCCAAGCTCTTCCAAATAACGCTGAGCTTGAAGAGCCGCTTGGCATCCCATACCCGCGGCGGTTATAGCTTGCCTAAAATGAGGGTCAGCAATATCTCCAGCGGCAAATACACCAGGGACTTTTGTTTCAGTAAAATTGTGAACTTTGAGATAGCCATGGCTATCGCAATCTAAAAAAGCAGAGAATACTTCAGAGTTCGGTTTATGGCCAATAGCATAAAACAGTCCATCACAGGATACGTTTTCACTTGAGTTGTTTTCTGTATTAGTCAGCTCCGCGCCAATAA
This sequence comes from Oligoflexia bacterium, assembly GCA_030432875.1. Taxonomy (GTDB): domain Bacteria; phylum Bdellovibrionota_B; class Oligoflexia; order Oligoflexales; family JAGOVF01; genus JAUILP01. The sequence goes on from JAUILP010000012.1 coordinate 33,070, forward strand.
GTCCCGAAGAATCTTCTAGCAATTTTGAAACAGTGTAGGGTAACATAAATTTTATTTTAGGGTTTTCTTGATTGCGCTTTAACATAATGGGCGAAGCCTTAAATTCAGCGCGCCTATGAACTAAAATGACCTCACTTGCTAACTTGGCTAAATAACCTGCTTCTTCCATGGCTGAGTCACCACCGCCCACGACAATGACTTTCTTGTCTTTATAAAAGAAACCATCACAAGTGGCGCAGGTACTTACTCCGCGGCCCATCAGTGTTTTTTCCTTGGCTAGGTTTAGGGTTTTTGCCGTAGCTCCCGTCGCAATAATAACGCTGTCTGCCGTAATTTCGGTACTATTATCAGTCCAGAGACGCAAGGGGCGAGAGCTGAAATCAACTTTTTGGACTGTTTCATAGAGGATTTTTGTACCAAATCTTTCCGCTTGCTCTGACATAGTAGTCATAAGCTCTGGTCCCATGATACCATTACGAAAACCAGGAAAATTTTCTACTTCAGTTGTGGTCGTGAGTTGCCCGCCGTGCTGCAGTCCTGCTAACACAAGGGGGTTAAGGGCAGCACGGGCACCATAAATTGCTGCCGTGAGGCCTGCGGGACCAGTTCCGATAATGACGACTTTGTGATGCATATCAAAGCTCCTTAAATCTAAATATTTGCCAAGAAACCATGAAAAAGCTATTTTTGCCACAAGTACAAATACGCGGTCAGCAAATGCTCATGAGGTTTAGCTTTTAATTATTCCGATCAGTTCATTGAGGTGAACGTGAAAAATTAGTGTTGTCTAGTAAAATGTTTAATTACCAGTAAATATTATTTTATTTAGCTGCCACATGACAGCGTCTCATCCCGTCGATGTCCTGACCGCAATGCCTGAAAGCCCTTGCTGCAAAAAGTTACAGCTACGCCAAAAGGAAAATTCTTTGTCCCAAAGTGACCTAGCAAATCCCATTATGGCTTTCTCGTTAGGAAATGCAATAATTTAAAAATCTAGCGGAACTTTGCTATAATTAAACAGTAAATAATTTTTATAAAAGGCTATCCTGTGAAAATCTCAGGCAACACCTGTGTGGTGATCTTTTTTCTCTCCTTTTTCCCCATAGCTTATGCCGAAAACATTACGCGGTCTCTTGAATTTGTGCGACTGAGCGACGGGAAAGTTTTAAAGCAAGAAAATCCTGATTTGACTTTATCGCCCGCATCGGTGACAAAGCTACTAATTACTGGCGCGGCACTCCATTTTTTCACTCCGGAGCATACTTTTTCTACTTCTTTTTATTATACCGGGGCTCTTAAAAAAGGAGTGGTCACGGGAGATCTCATTGTTACGGGTGAGGGTGATCCTTACATCACCAACGAAAAACTTTGGGAATTTGTCGCGGATTTGCGGGCCAAAGGCATTAAGGGAATAGCGGGTAATCTGATCATTGATAATTCCCTCTTTGATGATAATTTTCGTGACCCTGCCAGATCTGGTTCATTGGATTCGTCAGAATCTGCTTATGATGCCCCTATTTCGGCATTTGCGGTCAATTTTAACACCTTAAATGTCAGTGCTTCTCTTACGCCGGACAAAGGGGCGGTTCTTGTGCAAACCTATCCTGTCCCCCTCAAGGGAATTCAGTTGATTTCTAAGGTTTCAACGGGCGGGAGCGGCGTTCAGGCCTTGCAATTAAAAAGATCATCTAGCGGAAAACTTGGTGAAAAATATGTCCTGTCCGGCAGAATCGGACCGTCTAAAAATTTGGCAAAACTTTACCAATCCGTTGGTGACCCGCTCTCTATTTCAGGGATGTATCTTGCAGGGTTTTTAGAGGAAGCAGGGATCTTATTTAAAGGCAGTATCATCTCCGGGCTAAAGCCTAAAAATGCTCAGCTACTCGCGACACTAGAAAGCTACCCCATTTCCTATATTTTAAAAGGTCTTAATACCTACTCAAATAACTTTATTGCTGATATGCTCACAAAAAAATTGGGTAGCGAATTTTTTGATCCTGCGAAAAAAACGCAGGGTAGCTTTGCGAGGGGAATAGCGGTTATCAGCAATTTTATGCATAAAGAGATTGGCATCAATGATGAGTTCACTCTTTTAAATGGTTCGGGTCTGAGTCCAAAAAATCGCTTGTCGGCAAGACAGGTCAACAAAGTCTTGCGCTTTGTAGCAGATCGCTTAGATTTGTTTCCAGAGTTTTTAGCAAGCCTTCCTGCGAGTGGACTTACAGGGACTCTAAAAAAGCGCCTCGTCAAAGAAGATGCCATGAATGCGGGAAAAGTTCGCGCTAAAACGGGTTCTTTATCTCAGCCAATAGCCGTAGCAAGCATCGCAGGATATTTTCGTCATCCAAGTCATGGTTTGGTCGCTTTTACCATTATTGAGAATGGTGTGCTTGGCAAAAATCAACCGACGCTTAGTTCGTTACGTCATAACCAAGATAAGATGTTGGGCGATTTTTCGCCGTGATAATTTTGAGGCAGTGAGCTGGTGTAGTGCATTTTGATCTTTTTAAATTTTTTTCAGAATATAAAAAAAGGAATAGCCCATGGATTATGAAAAAGACTCATTAGAGTACCACAGTAGAGTACCTCGCGGAAAAATCTTTACCGGTCTTTCTAAGCCTCTTATTACCCAAATAGATCTATCTCTAGCTTATACCCCAGGGGTTGCTGGCCCATGCCGTCTTATCGCTGAGGAGGCCGATCTTTCTTTTACGTATACAGGAAGAGGCAATTTGGTTGCCGTAATTTCTAATGGCACAGCCGTACTGGGCTTAGGCAATATTGGACCCTATGCTGCGAAGCCTGTCATGGAAGGAAAAGCGGTTCTATTTAAAAAGTTTGCTAACATCGATGTCTTTGATATTGAAGTGGCGTCAACTGATCCAGACCATTTTATTAGCGTGGTCAAATCTCTAGAGCCAACTTTTGGCGGTATTAATTTAGAAGATATTAAAGCGCCCGAATGTTTCTACATAGAAGAAGAACTCAGACGAAAGATGCAGATCCCTGTTTTTCACGATGATCAGCATGGCACCGCCATTATTGCGGCAGCAGGATTTCTCAATGCGCTTGAAATTAGTGGTCGCAAAATTCAAACAGCAAAAGTTGTTTTTAGTGGTGCAGGCGCCGCGGCTATTGCTTGTGCCAATACTTTTTTAGCTTTGGGGGTTAACCCTCGCAACCTAATTCTGTGTGATAGTAAAGGCGTGGTCAGGGCGGATCGTCGGGACCTCAATGATTTTAAAAGAAAATTTGCCCTTGAAACACCCCTAGAAACTATGGCAGAGGCCATGCGTGGTGCGGATGTCTTTGTAGGTGTTTCTACATCCGACATTCTTAGTGCCGATATGCTAAAATCAATGGCGCCGCAGCCGATTGTTTTTGCCCTTTCCAACCCCAATCCCGAAATCAATCCTGAACTTGCCCTCGCAACACGCGAGGATGTCATTTTAGCAACGGGGCGCTCGGATTATCCCAATCAGGTCAATAATGTTTTAGGTTTTCCTTATATCTTCCGTGGCGCCTTAGATGTTCGTGCCACCGCCATTAACGAAGAAATGAAGCTTGCTGCGATTAGGGCGATCGCTGCGCTTGCTAAAGATGATGTTCCCTTTGAAGTGATGAACGTTTATAACCGTCCAGAAGGAATAAGCTTTGGCAAAAACTACCTGATTCCAAAACCTGTTGATCCCCGTGTTCTTCTTAAAGTTGCGCCTGCTGTCGCAGCAGCTGCTATGGAATCTGGTGTTGCACGAACAAAAATTGATCTGGTTAAATATGAAGAGCACCTCGAATCTATATTAGGCCCAACCCGCGTTTTGATGCGAAAAGTAAAAAAACGTATTTACTCGTATCAAAAGCAGCAGAAAAAAAATCCCTGCATTTTGCTCACCAAGGGCGACGATGTGCGTATGCTCAAGGCTGCTAAACAAGTCATCGAAGAGAGTGGTATCAACCTTAGTCTTATTGGAAGTCCTCCAAAAATAGTCGAGCGCGCCAGAGAAATTGGTCTAAGTTTAGAAAAAATAAAAATTTTTGATACCGATGATGCCGGTCTTATAGAGAAAGTTGCCCAGGCTCTTTACGAAAAGCGCAAACGCGAGGGTGTCACTATTGACATAGCGCGGCAGATGGCAAAAGTTCATGACTACTTGGGTGCCGGTCTTTTAACTTTGGGTGAGGTTGACGGTCTTATTTGCGGTATAAGCGAACCCTATAAAAGAGCACTAAAGCCGCTTCTTGAAGTGGTAGGGACAAAACCCAATGAGATATTAGCCGGGATTTACTTTATAATCGTTGAAGATAAGTTTCTCGTCTTTTCTGATTGTACCATTAACCTTGCTCCGACGAGCGAACAACTTGCTTATATCGCTATTCAAACCGCTGAGCTTGCGCAAAAATATACGTCAGAGACTTTGCGCATAGCGCTTCTGAGTTTTTCTAGTTTTGGTGCCAATAAAATTGTTGATACTTTAACCATTAAAAAATCCGTTGAAATTATAAGAAGGCGGGCCCCAAATCTCATCGTTGATGGCGAAATGCAAGTCGATGTGGCACTCGATCCCGAACTACAAAAAAGCGAATTTCCCTTTTGTACATTGGGAGGAGCTGCCAATGTATTGATTTTCCCCAATTTAGCTGCTGCCAATATCGGTTATAAAATGGTGTCCAAACTTACGCATTCGACCCCGATAGGGCCCATTTTGCTCGGCGTTGGCAAACCTGCTAACGTTCTGCAGCGCGTTGCTTCTGTTGGCGAAATCATCAATATGATTTATATTACAGCTGATCAGGTGAGTCAGGATCAAAACACGCTTAGTCTTTAGGGGTTTTATGCATCAGGTAGAGAAACATATAGAGTTTTTCAAAGAGACTTTGGGTGTCTCTTATGTTTTGACCGACGCCAATGATTTGCAGACTTTTGGCAGGGATTGGACGACGCTGTTTGATGCTTGCCCCACGGCAGTATTGCTTCCGGCAAATACTGATGAAGTCAGTAGGCTTTTAAAATATTGCCATGAGCATAGTCTTCCTGTTGTTCCCAGTGGCGGTCGTACGGGGCTGGCGGGAGGGGCAGTTGCCAGTCAAGGGGAGTATGTTCTCTCTTTATCTCGCATGAATAAAATTCTCAGTATCAATACAAAAGCTATGTATATCAGTGTCGAAGCTGGTGTTACGACGCAGATGGTGCAAGAAGAAGCTGCGCGAAATGGGGTGTTTTTCGCGCTTGATTTGGCAGCAAAGGGTTCGAGTCAAATAGGCGGCAATATTTCTACAAATGCGGGCGGCTTGAAACTGATTCGCTACGGCGGCATGCGTGAACAGGTTTTAGGACTCGAAGTGGTACTCGCAGACGGGCGCGTTCTGGACCTCAATACCCCCCTGCGCAAAAACAATACGGGTTATGATTTGAAGCATTTATTTATAGGGGCTGAGGGGACTTTAGGAGTGATCACCCGAGCGACGCTAAAACTTATGCCGCAGCCTCGGTTTTTTCAAAGTGCTATTTTAGGCGTAGCGTCAGTTCCTCATATCATGGAAATTATGTCTCTCTCGGGTCAGCATGGCTTGCAAATTTCGGCTTATGAATTTTTTACTGATGCGGCTCATAAAATTGTGTGCCAAATGCATCCGCAAAAGCGCCCACTTTTTACTGAAGCGTATCCCTACTATGTTCTCCTCGAAATTGAAAATCACCAGGAAGATAGATCCGCCTTTGAATCTTTTTTAGGGGAAGTACTTGAAAAGGGTTTCGCAAAAGATGCGGTGATTGCGATGAGTTCTCGCGAATTTAAAGAACTATGGGGCTACCGGGAACTCATCACGGAGAGCTTAGCAAGTTATGGGCATGTGTATAAAAATGATATTTCAGTAGCTGTAGGGGAATTGCCTGCATTTTTAGATGATATTTCTCCCATTATGCAAGAAGAAGGGAAAAATGACATTACTTTCATCTTATTTGGCCATGTCGGTGATGGAAATATCCATATCAATTACATAGCTCCTAAAAAAGGTGGATCTTACAAAGACTTTGTCATTAAGGCAAAAGCAGCAGAACAAAGGATTTTTAAGGTTTTGCAAAGTTACCGGGGAAGTGTAAGCGCAGAGCATGGCATTGGTTTAATCAAAACGGCAGATCTGAAATATAGCCGCACAGCTGAGGAAATTGCCATCATGCAAAGTATTCGCCGAATATTTGACCCTAAAGATATACTTAATCCGGGAAAAATTTTTAAGCTTTAAAACGCGTTTTAGCTTCGTTTATAGCTTTTACTTTGGGTATGTGGGGTTTTTTTGCCTGATATTTTTCTAGTAACCTAGGGTGAAAGGACCCGAGGAGTTCCATTTCATACTCTAGCCAAACACCAAATTTTTTGTAAACGCTTTCGCGCATTAAAAAACTGAGTTTTAAAATATCTTCGCTGGCGGCATCGCCCAAATTGTAAATGAAATTTGCGTGATCAGGATTGATTTGGGCTTTTCCAACACTAAGCGATTTTGCGCCAGCTAAGTCGAGAAGCAAGCCGCTTGGCACACCGATATCATAATCATTTTTAAAGACACAGCCACAGGAAGGATAGTTAAAATGTCCTTTTTCATCTCTCTGTGTTTTATTGTGTGCCATTTTTTTCTCAATTTCCTTGTGGTCACCGGAAAAAAATTTTAGGGTCACTTCAAAAATTAAATGCCCATTTTTCATAAAGACCGTATCTTTGTAACCACAAAATACCTGCGGGTCGGAACCTAAAAACTTGTTAACACGTCCGCTTGAATCGATCGTTTTTATTTCAGCAACAATTTTTGAAATTTCTCCGCCAAAGCAGCGGGCATTCATACGGGTAGTTGCACCAATATGGCCTGGTAAATAATACAACCACTCCCCCCCAGCAAGATTCTGGCTTAAGAGGGCTTTTGCTATGTCTGTATTGCTGACCCCGCCACCACACCTTAGGGTTGTCGCATCGATGGGGTAAATAGAGCAAAGGTTTTGTAGGCTGATTACAGCACCTAGGTATGGCTCATCGGAAATCAGGCTATTAGAACCAGCGCCAAGAAAAAAATACTTTATGTTGTTTGCGCAAATTTCCTTAAAGGCAGCAATTAAATCATTCTGCTGTGAGGGTGCGACGAGTTGGGATGCTGTCCCACCCGTTTTATAATAGCTCATTTGGCGCAGCAGGATATCACTCATGTTCATCCTCGGTGAAGACGGCAAAAAGTGCTTGCTGAAAAGTTTTGTAACTTTTTTGATCGAAAAGGGCGAAGGTTATTCGCTTTAACTTTAAGAAGTGGGCATCACTTAATGACTTCTTAACGGCTTTCATGGCGACAAGCGCGGCTTCTTGAAGGGGGTAGCCATAAATCCCAGCACTTAAAGCCGGAAACGTAACATGGCGACAACTAAGAGACTCAGCAAGGCTCAGGCTATTTATATAAGAGCGCGTCAGAAGATCCTGTTCCCCTTGACCCCCACCCTGCCAAATAGGACCCGATGTATGAATCACGTAGCGGGCGGGCAAATCACCAGCGGAGGTATACACAGCTTCGCCAGTGTTAATAGCGCCTAACTTTGCACACTCTTCAGTTACAATGAGGCCACCAACCTTATGGATTGCACCCGAAACTCCGCCACCGGGCGAGAGCTCAGGATCAGAAGCGTTTACCATGGCGTCGCAGGAAAATGTCGTAATATCACCTTGCCAAACATCAATAGCAAAATCATGATAATGACGTAAGCCGAGCATTATTTTTTTAGAGCCTTTACTAAAGTGCTTGCTATATCCGCCGGAGAAATCGCCACATGGACTCCGGCACTGCGTAGAGCATCAATTTTTTCTGCTGCAGTGCCTGTTCCCCCAGAAATAATGGCACCCGCGTGTCCCATGCGTTTTCCGGCTGGTGCTGTTTGACCGGCGATAAAGGCACAAACAGGCTTGGTGATATTTTCTTTTATAAATTTTGCCGCGAGAATCTCTAAATCTCCGCCGATTTCACCAATCATAACAATAGATTGCGTTTCTGGGTCTTGTTCAAACATTCCGAGGAGATCTATAAATCCGGTGCCGATTATGGGGTCGCCGCCAATACCAATACAGGTTGACTGACCGAGGCCAGCTGCCGTTGTTTGGCCAACCGCTTCGTAGGTAAGGGTTCCCGACTTAGATATAATGCCCACATTTCCAGGATTATGAATATACCCTGGCATAATACCAATTTTGCATTGCCCAGGGGTGATGACGCCAGGACAGTTAGGACCGATAAGGCGGCTCTTGGATGTTTTCAGGGCTTTATAAACGGGTATCATATCAAGTACCGGGACACCCTCAGTGATGCAAACTATGAGTTCGATTTCAGCGTCAATCGCTTCTAAAATAGCGTCAGCAGCAAAGGGAGGTGGAACAAAAATCATCGAAGCATTGCAGGCTGTCTTTTCTTTCGCAGCTCTAACGCTATCAAAAACGGGCAAACCAAGGATTTTTTCGCCGCCTTTTCCGGGGGTCACACCGCCAACAAAGCGCGGAGCGTATTCATGCGAAAGTCGGGTATGAAATTCGCCTGATTTTCCGGTTATGCCTTGAGTAATTACACGGGTTTTTTCATTTACAAGTATAGCCACAACATAACTCCTTTTAAGGATTACTGAAATTTGGTTGATTTATTTATTTGCCGCCTCGACTGCTTTACGGGCTCCGTCGGCCATGTCAGAAGCAGAAATGATACTTAAGCCTGAATTAGCAAGAATTTCTCTTCCTTTATCTACATTTGTTCCTTCAAGGCGCACAATGAGTGGCATCTTCAGGCCGAGCTCTTTTGCGGCACCACAAATTCCATTGGCAATGACATCACATTGCATGATGCCACCAAAAATATTTACGAAGACAGTTTTTACGTGTTTGTCAGAAAAAATTATACGAAAAGCATTTCGCACCATCTCTTCTGTTGCTCCTCCACCAACATCAAGGAAGTTCGCAGGAGCTCCACCATAGTGCTTGATGATGTCCATAGTCGCCATTGCTAAACCGGCACCATTGACGAGGCAGCCGATATTGCCATCAAGGCCAATATAACTCAGGCCTGATTTGGAGGCTTCAATTTCGCGAGCATCTTCCTCAGCGAAATCTCTTAGCATTTCGATTTCGGGATGCCGAAAAAGGGCATTGTCATCAAAATTCATTTTGCCATCTATAGCCATAATTTCACCGTCTGTCGTCCAGATCAGTGGGTTGATCTCAAGTAAAGAAAAATCATATTTTAAAAACATTTTATAGAGATTGGTCGCTACCGGGCGGAATTTTTTAGCATATCCCTTAGGGAGATCAAAAGGTCTCAGCAGGTCCGTGATATGATAGGATTTTAGGCCAAGCGTCGGGTCTACGTTGATCTTGGCTATTTTTTCTGGGGTATTGTGGGCGACATCTTCAATGTTCATGCCCCCCTCAGTAGAAAACATAAATGTGATGGCTGCGGATTTGCGGTCTAAAAGAAGAGCAAGGTAGTATTCTTTTTCAATTTTAGATCCTGCTTCTACGTAGACTTTGTGAACGATCTTGCCCTGCTCACCTGTTTGTGGGGTGATGAGCTTCATGCCGATCATCTTTTCAGTAACACTGTTCGCCTCTTCTGCGGACTTTACTAATTTGACCCCACCGGCCTTTCCTCTTCCCCCGGCATGGACCTGTGCTTTAACCACAGCGACTTCTCCGCCCAGACGCCGAAAGGCAAATTCGGCTTCTATGGGAGTCGTAGCAAGAAATCCCTTAGGTACGGGGATACTATTGTCTCGAAAAAGGGCTTTAGCTTGGAATTCATGAATGTTCATTGCGGCTCCTCGGAACAATAAAACTGTTTATTAAAATTTGTATGATACACCGGAGGGACCTTAGTGTCTAATAAGTTTCTTTTGGGTGTTTTTTCCTTTGCTTTCAAAATATTCCCGACTTTTTGGTCACAAGTTTTAAATTTGCCAAATGCGAGGTTTTGCCTTCTATTCAGTTTGGTCTTAATTCGGGCGATAATAGTGGAATGAAATATAATTCCCTTCAGACTTGAGGTTTATCTATGCCTGAATTTAGAAAATTATTTACTCTAGGTGCTGTGGCTCTCACTGCTAACTTTTTGTTCCTAAGCTGCGAGACACCTAGCGAAGAAAATGAATTAGATGAACCGGTGAGCGCTATAGAAAGCCAATCGAGTGATGAGATTGCGCCAGGTGAGGAGGGTGTTGATGCCCCAAATGCTCAGGATTCTGATGCGACACTTAATGGGAATGATGCCGAAGATCCTGTTGACAGTGACATAAAATCAGATGATGAACCTGGTGACCAACCTAGTGGTGAGGAAGATGACTCTGCTTCGACGGATATGGGGTCAGAAAGTACGCTTGGAGAAATTGTTTCTGGCATCAACCCAGAAGAAAGTCATGACCAGTATGAGCCTCCAGTGGTAGCGGATGACCTCAGTGTTGATCCAAGTCCCAGTGATGTGGATATTATTGGAGAGGTTCCAGCTCTTGGCTCTGATGAATATCAGTCTCCAGAAATTCCTAGCACCCTTGTCGGCGAGACCGAAGCGCTTGCTACCATTCCCTATAACGGTGAGAATTCCTCAGATGCTTTGCCCAGTAGTCAGGAATATAGTGGGTCATCTTATGTCGTTAAGTCAGGTGATAGTCTCGGCACCATTTCTTCAAAACTATATGGAACAAAAAACCACTGGAAGAAACTTGCTGCTTTAAATGGGATCACTAATCCCAAATCGTTAAGTATTGGTCAAGTCCTTAAAACAAATATTGATCAGAGTCCTCAAACAGAAAAAACCTATGCGACTAAGGCGTCACCTTCTGCAGATGAGGGCGTTTCTTCTGTAGAATCTGCATCAGCTGCATCAGGTAATAATGTTGAAAGCACTTCGGCGATCGTCGTCGCCAAGGGAGATACCTTGAGTGCCTTAGCTCAGCAGTACCTCGGCAGCGCTAGTGCTTGGAGAAAAGTGTGGCAAATGAATAAGGAAACGATTAAAAACCCCAATTTAATTTTTGTGGGACAAGTCGTAATGTTTCCTGAGTCACAAGATAAAGGTTACGCACATTGACGCAAAATATATGAATTAATCATTCGCGATCATTCCCCAGATAAAAAATCTAAAAGAGCTTGCATGAGCACTTCGTAAGGTGCGGCCTGACCCCACCAGAGCTTTTGGCTCTCCCGGGCTTGCTCGACAAGCATCGGTAGTCCATCTTGGCATCTTAATCCTAAATCCTTTGCTGCCCAAACTAATGCTGAAGGGGGGCGGTAGCAAAGGTCTAAGACAGTGCCATTGAATCCAGACAATTTTAGGACAGAGGCAAAATCTTTGAGGGTTTCACCTTGGTGGGGTGCGTTGGTTGCTTGAATAACGAGAGAGTTTTGGGTCCCGGTTTTTAATATCTCTAAAAAATTCTCAGGAGAAAATAAATAAAAATTTTCAGCGTCTAGTAAAAAGCTGTCGCAGAGTTCACGATCGATTTCTGGTTTTCGGCGTAAAATGAAAATTCTTTTATTGAGACCATTTGCTAACGGGAGTTCCCTCAAAATTGACTCAGCAGCGCCGCCAAACCCTAAGAAAATAACCTGTTCAACAGTTTCTGGTAGTAGATCAATCTTTTTTAATGCTTGAACGAAACCCTGTCCATCGGTAGAAGTCCCTGAAAAAAAAACATCCTGCGCCCCGGCATCAAGGGCTGGGATATGTCGAAAAAGAGTATTTACCGGAACGTTTCTATGACACAGATGCCCAACATATTTTTTATAAGGGCTCGTGACATTCAACCCAAGACAGCCTGATTCCCAAAGGTCATTTAAGAGGACGTGCACCTGATCTTTATCTACGTCAAATATTTTGTATGTGATGTTTTTATGCAAATATTTTGCGGCAGTATGGTGCAAAAATGGGGATAAGCTGTAGCCAATGCTGCGGCCAATAATGCCCATGATTTGTTTTCTATTTTGTCTATAGTTCTCCATGAACTTTCTCTATTACGGGCGTTAAACCCGTCAGGTTATAGCTAATTTTGAAGTACGGGAAGCCGACTCTTCTGAATTTTTAGTTTGATTCGGTAGCAATCACCAAATCTTCGCGCCCGAGTGCATCTTTTAACTTTTCCTGATATCACAGGGTCAAGGGAGGGAGCTTCCCTATCAATAGAGTTTTTAAAATTAGGATTTTGATCTTTTGTATTGAGCAAGAGGGTCATCTCATCATTTGCCGCATAGGGTACCGAGGTGATGAGGGTCATGCTGCTCTTGTAAAAATCTTTAATATACGCGCATTGCCGTTTTTCTTTGGGTGGTTCTTTCTGGGGATTCTGCTCTAAATCATCTAGGTCGTTTTTTTTATCTTTAATTTTAACTTTTATCCATAACTCTCGAAAATTATTATTTTGTTCTTGCGCAAACTTCAGCTTTAGTGCGGAAGGCAACATGACAAAAAGCAGAAGAAGTGCCGTGATCAAATAAAATAGAATAGCAATCGTGTCATAGGATAAAAGACGCTGCGTCGGATCCTCGCCATTCCTGGCCCCTAAAAGCGGCAGTAGATCTTTGTTGGCTTGGGAAAAACCATTTTCTATCCAAAGAAGCAAAAGGGAAAAAAAAGTGGTCAGCCAACCACGGTGATTGCGTAGCTGCTGCGAAGGGAACAAAACGGCTGTTTTAACGCGTGCTATTAGATTGATCTTGCTAAAATTCATAAGTTTGCCATACTAAACGCCCAGTGCCTTGCGTGAGGAACGTAGGATTCAAGCCTGAGACAAAAGCCCTAAAATGACTTCTGCGCCCTCTTAAGAGGCTGTTTATTACGAATTTTAAATAAATGCAACTTTTTCTAGTAATAGGTAATAATTCTTGCAGGTCGCAACTCAGCTATCAGAATACGCGGCAATAATTAACAAAACATCGTCCCAACCGATTGCCTTAGCTATTGGGAATTTTGACGGCTGCCATTTAGGGCATCAGGCGCTCATCTCAAAGCTCCAGGAACTTAAAAAAAATCGCGATTTCATTACCGAAACCATGACTTTTAAGCCACATCCGGGAGCTTTTTTAAGTGGGATTATCCAGGATCATATTTTTGATGGGGATTTAAAGCGCGCAGCCTTTGAGGAATTTGGCGTTGATATCGCATATGAGCAGGCTTTTGATAAAAAATTTAGTGAGTTAAGTGCAAGAGATTTTTTTATTTCTATCATTCTCGGCGGCTTAAAGGTACAGGCAGTCATTGTCGGTTCAGATTTCAAGTTTGGCCAGGGCCGCCTTGGCGATATTGATTTACTTAAAAACCTTTGCCATGAATTTGGTAAGGACTTCTTTCCCATCCCCATTGAAATGGCCGCAGAGAGGGAGATAAGAAGTACTTTCATCAGAAATCTCATCGCATCGGGGCAAGTAAAGAAAGCTGCCGAGCTTCTGGGGAGACCGTTTTTATTGCCAGGAGTCAGTGTAAAGGGAAAGCAGCTGGGGCGGCGCATTGGTTTTCCTACCATAAATTTGCAGCCACGCCCTGGCATAGTAGTGCCCCAATTGGGTGTCTATGCTGGTTATGTCAGTATTGACCCAAACGGTTATCCACATAGAGAGCTTAAGGTTTTTGCTGCCAAATCAACCCTTATGCCCGCCGCGATTAACATAGGGCGTAAACCAACAGTGGATGAAAATGGGGAAATCAGCATTGAAGCGCACGTAATTATGGCGCAGGACCAAGCCCAAAATAGCCTGGCCTTTGCTCAAAAAGACCTATATGGAGCAAGGCTTGGGTTTTATTTTGTTGATTATATAAGAACAGAACAAAAATGCGCTTCACTTGATGATCTTAAACAGCTAATTGGCAAAGATATTTCTATGAGTCGCCGTATATTGGGTAGCCACAGCGACGCGGACCCCACCAAATGATAAGATTTACGCTCTAACACGGTAAAGTTCCAGAGAACCAATATATAATACACCAACTCTTTGGTTGGTCACTTGACAGACTTGGTTTTGATGGGCATCACGGGTCTGGGGTGTTCGGAGATGGAAATACAGGCTTGCAACTGAAAGTCTTCCCTAATGCACTCCGCTGAACTAATGAGAATCAATTCTATGGAGTGTTTCAGGGAGAATTGTTACTGATATTCTTTGCTTGCCACTCTTCTCCGGAATAATTTACCGTGATGACCTCCTGATCCGTCCCAATTTGGCTGGTAAAACCCAATGTTCCGCTTTGGTAGGAGCTTTGCCCTGCCATGCTTATATTGAAAATTCCAACATCAAAGAAAGCGCCTTCAACAGTCAGTGAACAGGGATCGCTGGTAAAATGAATAGAATTGTCACTGCTGAGGCGATAAATATACATCGTGCGCGGCGTTGAGGTGGCAGATGCTAACTGCTCAATGGTTGTAAAATACTGAATTCCCCCTGCCGTCGTGCAGGCCATTGCATTGGTCGCCACAAGCGAAATTGGCCAGGCCGAGGCCGTTGTTGCAGCTCCCCTGATATCAAGGGCTAAGTTCTGCGTAAAACCAAGATCAGTCCCCGAACCATCATAGCCTTTGAGTATTTTTGCTGTAGGTAACGAAGCATAGGTTGCTCCGGCTTCAATATCCTGGATATCGATATTTTGGCTGTGGGACTGAGCGATATAGGTCACAAAGTTAGGGGCCGCTATAAACGTTGAAGGGGACGCAAAATCAGCTGTTCCTATTGTGGTAGTTTGTTCCGGTTCCTGGGCAGCATCAAAACTAGTAAAACTTCGGGCTACTATAGATCCATTCACCAAAATAGAAAAAACGTGATACCCGAGATTAGCTGTTCCCACGAGTACGGGAAGGAGCTCATTTTCGCCGCTAGTAGAAAGCATTTTAAGAGAGTTTAGGCTACCAGGCCCCTGCAGTCTGACGGTCTCCAAATTAACTAGGTAAACGGCGAGTCCGCCATCTTGCATATTAATCCAGTTAAGGGCCAGAAGTGAACTATCAGAGGAAAAACTCAAATTACTGAGAAAGCCATTTTTGGGAAAACTCACTTCAACAGGAGAGGTGTCTCCAGGAAACGAGGTCAAATAAAGATGATGGCCAAGACTTGCGTCATGATCCGCAATGATAACAGCAACATTTTGACCGTTTGGAGAAAGTTTTGCGGCGATCTCTAGCCCAAGATCATCTTCAAAAATTTTCGTGGCGGCGTCTGCGCTGGTGCTATCATTCGCCGATGTCGCGCGGTAGGCTTTGAACTTAAGGATAGTCTGAGACTGAGGAAAATCACGGCTCGAAAGAAATACCGCGCGAGTTCCGTCTTCTGAAAGGCTTATGTGGTCGTCAACATATGGATTATTTACCAATTGTAGGGGCGTTCCCGTACGCAGGGGGTCTTTTAATTTGAGTCCTGAAGTTTTGCCACAACCGGTATAGCCAATCAAAAAGGTCACTAATAAAAAAAAATGTTTTGCCTGCATTATATGTCTATCCCCTGAAATAGGTGAATTCTATCCAATCTTAATGAGCCCATAGTGTAATGGATGGCACTCAAAACGTCGATAAAAAACCAGAGTTTAGGCCCTGGTTTTTAAGGTCTAGGTGTTTTGGACTGAAATAATTTTATGGGAAAGGGAGTATAAAGCGAGGAAAATAGGCTTCCTGGGCCTAGCACCAAGTAGGTTAAGCTTATTATAATAGGTGGCTGTAAGAACTGGCTTAAACTGCTAATAACAGCTGAATCTAAGGAGATCACTTGGCGCAAAGAGTGCACCGGGGGGCGCAGGACCCCAATGAGGTGAACTCAGAGGGGTCAGTTATATAAGTGCCTTGGGTTACATAAATTGGTGGTACTCTTCCTTGATGTTTTCTGGAACCATGTACTTAGCTGGTGTTTGCGGATCCCGGTCACAACCAAGTGCTAGGTCATGGAAATAACCTCGCCAGTCCACATCAATTTTATTGAAACCCAATTTTCCACTAATGCAAAAATCGCAAAAAGTGACGGTTTGTGATTCGGCACGGCAGACTTTATAGCGGTCTCCGACTTTCTTACCATTGTTCATACAGGTGGTGTAATTGACCGTTCCGCATTTTTCTGGCGGTACGGGATCTTTAGCAGCTACATCGATAATTTTTTCTACAAGCACCGTATTGGCATTGTCTGTAAAGCGCCCCGTCAATTTGTTCTCTTCGTTTTTGAAGCCGCTCACCGCCGCTTTTTTAACGATTAATTTACTTTTTGCAGGCAGTAAATCGAATCCGAGTTCGCTAAGGGGTCCCGCTCCCACCTGAAGCTGTAACTTACCTTTTTCGACACTCCTAAGAGAAAGGTTGCGAAGCGTTACCGTAAAATCTGCTGATTGACCCATCAATACTGGATTGGTTAAGGCGCTTATTTGCTCCATGTATATTGCATGCTCATGCATTAATTTATTGTTGTAGTAATCGGCAATAATCGTTTCTTCATCTTTTTTCTGGCTAGTTAGAATAACATCAATATTTTTTGCATAGCTTTGCATGACCTTCTGAGCATAAGCGCTCTTTACTCCTGCTGTCAGTTTGCCATAGTAAGCCATGAGAGCTCCATCCTCTTCGCCAATTTGGGCGCCCTCAAGTTCTGCATCTGCAAAGCTCTTTTTATAGAGGTTTTTAAAATCAGAGCTTTCAATCCCTTTTGCAAAACTGTCATTAAAGGCTACTTTGAAATTTTTGTCATAGGCCAATGTAAAGCCCTCATCAAAACCTTGAGAACTGTCTTTCGCTGATTCCCTTTGTAGCGCAGTTTCATATTTGCTTTGGTAGACAGAAAGGTATGCCTTGCTGTAGGTTTCTGCATAAGCTGTTCTAAATGCCGTCAAATAGACTTCTCGTGCTTTAGCGAGAGCCGCGCTAACAATCTCGGGGTGGTCAGCTGTCCATGCGGTTAAAACATAAGTATAATTTGGCGCCGGTATTTGTGGGTTGGGATTAGCCTGAACTTTTGGCAAAAGAACATGGTCCTTGTCCTTTGAATAGGGTTCGGGAGTGATGCTCATGGTGCCATTTTCATTAAGGGTCATCACAATTTCATCAGCTTTGCCTAATAGCCCTGAAAAGAATTTTTTCTCTAGATCTGCCTTAAGCTCAATTTTTGTTTTTGCTCTGGCATGGGCTAGAGCAATTTCACGGCCATCCTCGCTAGGATCGGTTGAAATCGGAGTCTTTAAGTCAACAAGAGTTTCTTTTAGGGATTTTTCATAAGCGGTGCGGTAGCCACTGCCAAAACCGTCAAAATGTCCTTCTAATTCGGCTAGATTAAGGGCATTATCTTGAGCGGATACAAGTCCATCATGAGAGCCTTTTTCAGTTCCTTGGGCGGAGCCATCCGCATATCCTTGGTGAAATGATTTATTAAATGCCATGACGCTACCAACCCACTGGCCATGATTCTCGCCATCAGCTGTGCCTTTATTCAAGCCATCATTAGGTCCGCGCTCTCGCCCTTCTTTTTGACCCAGTGGTTGCGCCAGGGTTGCGACTTGAGCCAAGGCTTGTGCTTTTGCATTTTCGAAATTTCTCAAGATTTTAAGGTAATATTGCTCACTTATGTTGCGCGCACTAAAGAGGTTAGCAAGCTGTCCTTCCATGCTGTTTAAGGTTGCTTGTGTGCTAGCTATTTGCGGGTCAACATCAAGCCTAATTGTAGAGAGGATATTCCTGATTTCATTCTCAAGTGGCAGCTTAGACTGTTTCAATTGGTTAATTCTATTAGTGTTTTGTGTTTTGAGTAGGTTGAGAGAAGCTTGTTCATTGTCTCCTGTGGTGATTTTGCCAATGGTGACGTTTTTGCTTTCACCCAACTGCTGGAGCTCATTGCCAAGCGCGATGATACGGCTCTCAATAGGAGCGATTTGTGTGTAGTATTGGTTGAGTTGCGAGTCAAGAAAGGCCAATTCTTGCTGTAAAATTTGCAGTTGTTGCGTTAAAAATTTTTCATCAAGCTCCAAAGACATAAGTTCTGTATTTAAGCTAGCTAATTGACCCGCCAAAGAATTTACAAGGATATTGGCGCGGGGAATTTGAACTTGGGAGAGGTCATTGTTCTTTGCCACTAAATTTTGTTTTTCGGTATTGATATTCGCAATGGCCTGCTGAAGGTTTGCAATAGAATTTTGTAACTCTCCCTTGATTCTAATGCATTCGCTTATGCCACTGGTAACCGTCGCTAACCGGCTATTTAAGGTGTTTAAATTACTTTGTTCTCCGTCCCTTTGACTGACTAAAGTGGCAATAGTTGCCACTAGTCCAGAAATCTCACGCTCAAGGGACTCAATTGCCTGTGATATGCGTGCTAACTCTGTATTATAAGCCGTTAACTGAGTTTCTTTTTCTGTTTTTACATTGGTTTTTGCTGTTAAATCGGCTCTTAACTGGGCAATTACACCATCTATTGCCGCTATTTGCTGCGGCAAAACCACCTCAATTTGCTGATTCAGTCCCTCAATTTCTCCAAGAAGACTCTGTTTTAAGGAGTTTTGGCTTTCTCTATTTTGTTTAAGAGTCTCGATTTGCCGCTGAATTCCTCTTAATTCTTCATTTTTGCTAAGCAAATCTGAGTTCTTAGCGAGGATGCTATTTTGTATTTCGATTGTTTGAAGCGCAAGAGGTTGTGCCTGAGTGTTTAAGGTTTGTAGCTGGGGCAATGCATCGCGAAGATCTTGGAGTCTTTTAAGGTCTTCTTCTGAGGGTTTCATTTTCGAGTTTTCAAGGCGCCTTATTTCATTTTCGACCACTTTAACAGCAATTTCACAGAAATTAATATTAAAAAACTTGCCCCCACTGATAGGTGGTCCAATTAGGTCTACCGGTTTTCTTATGATGCTCAGAGAATCGCTGTCACTATCGCCGACTGTTGGTGTGTCCATAATACAAATCGCATCAGGTTTTCTTGGGTCACAAGGATCTGTAATGAGATCGATGGGTAGTTCAAGCCCTAAATTTCTCATAGTGCGCATACACTGGTTGTTGAGAGGATTGAGTTGTTCTGTGACAAGCGCCAAGCTGTTCTGTAAGCCAATAATTTCTTGCTGTAAACTAGATATTTCTCCGTTAATTCTCGCTATGGTTTGCTCTAGACCTTGTATTTGATTATCAATCCCCGCTACTGTTTGTTCAATGCGCTGGATTTCTCCTTGTTTGTTTAATATCTCTTGGCGCAACAAATTAATTTGTTGTCTTATGCGGTCCTGCTCTGCGGTCTTGCTGCTAATTTGCGGTCCAATGGCATCAATCTGAGACTGAAGACTTCTGATTTCTGCTTCTGCCGTTTGAATTTGTCCTACGACAGTGTTTTTTTGACTGCGGAGAGGTTCTACTTGAGAATTGAGCCCTCGGATACTGCTTTCAACCGGCGCTATTTGTGCGTTCAGCTGATCAATTCTGCCTTTGGTTTCGTTTATTTGGCGCTCTAGGCCAGATTTATCCTGTTCTAGAGCTCCTTGTTTTTGTGTCTGCTCTGCGATCCCATTTTGAGCGGTTGTTATTTGCTGATTTTTGTCAGCAGCATCGCGGTTTAGGGTATCAATACGAGCATTATTGGTTGTGATTTCGGTTTGTAAGCCGACCAAGGTTTGTTCGGCAGTCGATTTTTCGCCTTTCTTTTGCTCAATTTGCAACCGTTTTGTTCTGAGGTTTATTCCATTTTGATTAACTTCTGCCTCCTTCGAGGTAACCTGATTTTGCTTTTCTTCTTTCTGAGTCAACAGAGGGGCGGATTGCTGACGCAGTCTTTCAAGCTCATTTTTGTTGCGGTCGATATCTCTTTGTGTTTGGGCAATATTAGCCTCAATTATGCGAATCGTATTTAAATGCGTTGCCTTGAGATTTTGCAGCTCAGTAATGCGCGCATCAGCAGAGATGTTGGCATTTGTTTTTAAGGTTATTTCATTGTTGATTTGGATAATAGAATTGTCGAGGGTTTGTTTGCGGCTGAGAAGTTGAGTTTTTCTCTGCTGCAGGTTCGTAAGCGTCAGCCGCACCTCATCGGTTTTTCTTTTATATTCCTGATACGCAGCATCATCCCGGCTAAATACATCACGGGCACGCCCGTAATCTAAGTCAAGAGTCTGAGCATAGGCTTGATGAAGTGTTGGGGCTGATAATAAACAAAATACAACCAGGGCAAAAAAATTTTTTTGCAAAGTAACCTCCGAAACTTATTTGTGAGATGAATTTTTTTTAGGTCTCGATTTTAATCTACGAGTTTGCTTATTGGCCATATCAAATTAAGTTTAAAAATACAAGCATTAATTTTGCTTTCATTTTGAGAAGAAAAAATTCTCAGGAGAAAATATTGCTATGAGTTTGGTGAGTTAGAGAATCACGGACTCAGTTTATGTAATGTATATAAAAATGCCGGGCTTTTGGTTTTCTTAGGTCGGGAAGCGGGTGTAAGGGCTGCTCATTTGATCTGTAGATTCATGGACTCCTGACTTGCTGCTTGGGCCGAGGATAGGTATCATCAAGGTCGTGCATGCCCAAATATGTGGGCATCTAGAACTTAAGTAGATTAAAGTTTATGTCCTTTAATTATTTGAACTATATTAGTGATGTAAAGAAATTTTCGGCAAAAATTGCTGGAGATGATCCCGCTTATTATTTTGTTTTAGGCGATGCCGATTTTCTCATCGAAAAAGCTCTGGGCACAATTGCTAAAACATGGAAACAAAAAAAAACTGTAGAATTTCAGATGCTTTATGCCGATGAATTAACTCCAGATCACCTTAAAAACATCTGTGTGCAGAGGCCATTTTTTAGTCCCCCTACCCTATACCTGGCGCGGCGCATGGAAAAATGGAGCAAATTAGCAGAGTTTTTTAAAACTACAGCTCCTGCGGAACCGCAAAATAGCGTGATTTTTTGTTTGGACAAAACCAAAAAAATGGCCGCGCCTTTGCTAAAGGCTCTTGACAAGAAAAAAATGGCCTGCATGATTTTTTTAGAGCCTAGGCCCTGGGAGATAGAAAAATCGCTACCAGGCTTGATGAAAGAATTTGGTATCACCATGACTAAAAGTGCTCAAGAAACCATTTTTGAGTATTGTGGTGGTCAACTGATGGCTTTGGACAACAGCTTTCAAACGCTCAAATTAGCCTTCCCGGAGAAGAAAAATTTTACAGAAGCTGAAATTTTTATGGCTTTAGGCCTGACTAAGAATCAAAATGCCTTAGCATTAAGTGATTTTCTTCTTGATGATCAGAGGCGGCAAGCAGAACTATTATGCTTGAGGCTTATAGAAAATGGCGAATCACCGCTTGGAATTTTGGCCTTGCTTGTTAGGCATTGTCGTTTGGCTTTAGCAATTGCCTCTGAGCGCGATACAGGATCAAAGTCCCCATTTGCTGCGGCGATTCCAGAATTTATCAGAGCAAAATACACCCCGTATTGCCTAAGAATCCCCAAGAATAATTTTGCCAAAGCCCTAAAGCTTTGTCACGAGGTCGAAATTATTTTTAAATCAAGCTCCCGATCTCCTATTCCCTTACTTGCCGCGATTTTACACGTGCTTTAATTCAACGCTCCCGAAGCTCTTTGTCTTTAAGAGAGCAATTTTAGAATACAGTTTTTTTATCCCTTAAAGTTTTAAGTCTTCGGGTTTAACTCTTGCGTGCACGCCTAAAAACTGATAGCGATAGTGTCGAAAGTTTGGCTGGTCATGCGTGGGGGATGCTGCCTCACTTCGCTCGTCAGGCTACACCCATGCCGCAAAAATTATTTTGTAGATCAGGTCGAGTTAATTTTTACTGGTTTTTACTTTAATTTTTATAATCCTCAAAAGGAGAAAAAAAGAATGAACAAATACCTTAACTCATTGCTTGTGGTAGCGCTGCTTAATTTAAGCTTAAGTTGCGGTGACAAAATTCAAACGCCAGATGGTAGCCAAACAAAACAAGCTCAAGCGATGGCTTTGCCTTTGTTCGCCTTTGGTCCGATTGGGTGGATAGCAGGGGGAGCTGTGATCATTATAGCGACAGTAGTTACTGTAAAAGGTGTGGAATATGCTATTTATCAATACGACGCTGCTAAAGTTAAACCAGGTACATCACTTAAAGGCGGATTTGCATCTAAGGATCAGGCTATAAATGAGCTTGCTAAAATTGAAGTGCTACCAGATCCAGTGCAAACACCAATGCCGCCTCTCGTGGCGGGTCAAGAGGGTAGTGCACCCATAAATACTGTTTTAGATGTGGCTCAACCAAAGCCCGTGCCTGTTCCCACCCCATACCCAAATCATGAGGTTGTGCGCGCAGAGGTGGCCATCGCCGCTAAAGCTGTTCCTGGGAGTAGCGCGACCGTATTTGATAATGCTCATGGCCGCTTAAAATGTTGGCCAAAAGATGGTGCTGCCGATCAATGCTACTGCGAGTGGATGGACTATGGGCAGCACTTTATAAACTGGAAGCCCTATGCCAAAGGATCTTGCTTAAAGACTGATTTTTTTAGAATGAATCCTTACAATAAGCTACCTTGTAAGTGCTAGGATGATGTTTATTTAGGGTGGATTTGGTGGTGGTAAACCCACCTAACACAACAACGTTCAGACCTCAGAACAACGATAGCCGTAAAGGGCACCTGAAACTTAGCTTTTTCTGATTGCAGCGTTCTGATACTCAGTGTCGGTTGTTTAAGCTATTTTGAGATCAACGTTGTCGGCATTTTTTTTAGGATTAACAAAAAAGTGGGGTATGACAACTCTAAGGCGGGTCCCCACTCCTACGGCGGCATTGAAATAAATTTTGCCGCCAAGCTTTTTCACCTCTTCTTTGATAGAAGATATGCCGACTCCGCGCCCAGAAACTTCAGAAACTTCGTCTTTTGTGCTAAAGCCTTCGTGAAATATAAGTTGGAAAGCCTTTTTATCGTGATAATTATTTTTATCCTGTGGGGTGATTAACTTTTTTTCAATGGCCTTAGACAAAATTACCTCTGGGTCAATGCCCTTACCATCGTCAAAAATATCGATGACAAAATCATTGGATTCTAAAAATTGAGCGGAGAACGTAATGGTGCCTGATTTTGGTTTGCCTACTTTTTCCCGATCTTCAGGAAGTTCGATACCATGGTCTATCGAGTTTCTCACAGCATGAATCAGGGAATTGAGTAAACCGCCAAAACGTTTGGGGTCGATTTTTATTTTGCCACCGTCTATTTTGAAAGAAACCTTTTTATGTTGTCTTTCTGCTAATTGTTTTGCCGCAACTTGAATGGGTGAAATTAATCTTTCGAAGGTGACAAATTGCAATAATGTCAGCCACTCCTCCAGTTTTTCTCTGATGTATTCTTCCTGCACCATCTGCATAAGCTGCCGTAGAAGCCCGAAGTCATACTCGCTTACCAGAATGTAGTCGACTTCAAATGTTTCAGGACTGATTTTTAGGATAGATACAAATTGGGTCAAAAAGGTGACGACCATGTCACGAATTTGGGGTGAGACTTTTTGCGCCATTTTAGAGCATTGATCTTGGGATGATATCTCTCTTAATTGAGATTCTATTTCATGCAGTGTATGTGCTATTTCTTTTAAATTGTAGGCAGAAAAATTTCCTTTTAAGGTATGCAGTACAAAGAGTATTTGACTCTTAGATAATTCACCTAAGGCAAGGTTGTTTAAGTGGTTGGAAACTTCTCTTAGGAAACCCACAAATACCCGGGGATCTTCTAATATAGTCACCAAAGCTGTGTTCGTATCTATCTTTCTCTCAAGTTCCTCGGCATTTTTTAATTGTAAGGTAACATCGTCGCCACAGCCGATGAGTCGGATTATATTACCTAAGTCATCTAATACCGGGGTAAAGCGGAAAATAATGATTTTATCATTTGCCGTATCTAGTCGTTTGGGAATATTTTGTAAACTCACCTCAAGGGGCATAAAACCATCGAAAACCTGTTCAATGGCTAAGCGAAAAAAAAGAGATTGTTCTTTATTTAAAAATGGAAACGCATTTTCTATGTCCAGCCCGCCAATTTTTTTGCCAAATATTTCTTCTGCTGCTGCCGAAGTGGTATCACCCAGATGCAAGTTTTTTTCTATAGTGAAAAATGCCTCATTAAGATTATCCAGTATTTCTTTGGTTCTGCGAGTAATTTCAAATTCGGTCTCCATTTGCGCTTTTGCTTTTTCTGCCGACAGTTTTTGCTCGAACGCAAGTCGTTGGTTTTTGAGTGATTCAATTACTTCCTGATTCTGAAGTTCAATGATTTTTGCAGACGCACTAATTTTAAAATAAACTTCCACTTTAGCTGCTAAGATTTCTGGGGCAAGCTCCCCCGAAATGTAATCGGTGGCTCCGGCGCTAAAGGCTTCTATTGTAAAGTCAGCATCATCATTTTTGCTCAAAATAATAACGGGGACTAAGGGGCGTTGCGTGCGGATATTTCGCAGTACGAGGAGGTCAGCAAAACCTTCCATGATGCGGCATTCAAGGATGATCACAGAAGCATTTTTGATGCTTTCCTCTAAAGGGTCTGTGTGTAGCAAATAATTTATGGTGTAATTTTGAAGTTTTGTTTCTAAACCCTTTAATGCGCCTTTTGTTTGATTTGCACAAATAGCGAGCAACGCGCCTTTAGAGGCGCTAGTATCTGTACTATCGTCATCCAAGATATCGTCATCTTCAAAAATAGGTTCTGTATCCATAAAAGATTTTTAACCTCAAAAATTGGTGTGGCCATACTCTATCGGCATTTTAATGAAAAGTTAAAACTCTTTTATTAATCTAAGTCATTAAAATTAGGATTTTGATTTTATGAAAATACCAAAAAACAGGCGCTATTTATGGCGGATTAGTGCAAAAATTTAATTTAAAAAATGCGCTTTAAATAGGAGATTCCCACCGGCAATAGGTTAAATGCTTAGAAAAACCTGTCTCCAATTGATAAATCGCCAAACGGCGAAAATTTGCTAGGTACTGAAAAGGCTAAGAGTTTGTTATAATTTTAATAAAAACCACTGATTACGACGGATTTTATGAAAAGCAAGATCGCCAGGCTATACCATATTTTTTTTGCTATAACGTTATGCATGGGATATTTTGTCAGTTCTCCTCCTGCTCTTTCTTCTCCTTTGAACGCCATTGAAGTCCCTTTAACGGCATTCCAAAAAGACCGTATGATGGAAGACTTT
The DNA here is from genome assembly GCA_030432875.1 of Oligoflexia bacterium. Taxonomy (GTDB): domain Bacteria; phylum Bdellovibrionota_B; class Oligoflexia; order Oligoflexales; family JAGOVF01; genus JAUILP01. The sequence continues at coordinate 58,218 of JAUILP010000012.1, forward strand.
CCCTATACAAGTGCTCATGTATCTCGGGATCAACGGTATTTTTATCTTCTCGGGAGTCGGTATTTTTGGAAATGGGATTTAACAAATCAAAAAATGTCACGCATTAAGCTTCCGCTCGCTAAAATAAAAAAAGATGGGGTAAAGGACCCGGGGGGGAGTAAAGAGCGACTTTTAGTGCCTTATACTAAAGATTCCTTTGTCATTGCTAATGAAAAAGAGATTTTATATGTCAATTTGGATCCCTTAAAAATCAATAAAATAAGATATCCAAGTACATTTCAGCATGATGTTCCTATCGAGGCACTATTTTACAAAAAAAAATTATATGTGATTTTTTCTGCAGGCACATGGATCTCCACGACAATCAAAAATGATAATTTTTCATCTTTGACCCTAAAAAATAATCCGCTGGGAAAGCCTGGGGGGTTTCAATATGCGGTTTTTAATAAAGCCCAGCGTAAACTTTATCTTAGCTCAGAGGGTAAGCTTCTCGCGGTCGAAAAATGGCCTCATAATGATAACTTAAAAGAAATTATTCAAATCCCAGAAAAAATTATGTCGCTTAATATTAGTAAAAAATCCTTATATGTCAGCACAAAAAAACATGTCCTCCGTTTTCAAAATGATTCAGAACAACTTCTGCAAATAATTCCTGTTGCAAGTGAAAATAGTATTCAAAATATAGCTCTGGATGAAGTGAATCACGCTTACCTTTTGCAAAACAACAATCTCTATTTGTACAACCTAAAAAATCAGGCGAAGCTAGTATATCGTTTGCCATTTAAGGGAGCAAAAATAAATAATATTCATTTTCTTAAAAGAGTGGGATCGCAAAAATATGCTTTACTTAAAGATGGGTTCCCTTTTGTATTTTCTTTACCACATCGTCTTTAGTATGCTTTTGATGACACATAAGCACCCTAAAATTAAGGTTAAATTATGACCCTTATTTCGCGCGTAATTTTTTCAAAAAAAAATATTTTTTGTGCCGGGCTTTTAGGGACTAGTATTTCCTGTATTAGTCCTAGGCTTGATATAGAACCTATAACATCGGCATCGCTCACGGCCTCACCGACATTAAATCCTGATCCGTCACTTGATTATTATCAAGGACGAATGAAAGACTTACAGCAACTCACCCAGAAGGATGAACTCCTGGAAGTTATCTTTTTAGATGTCAGGTATTTTATTGAGAGCCATATTGCTTTTGCTCAAGGTAATACGACGCTTGCGGAAAAAAAAGCCTTTGCAGCTCTTCGGACAAATAAAGATGATCTTTCTGAAGAGTTCTTTAATTGGTGGCTTTCGGCGGCTATCAAAGTCAACTTTACATCTCCCCCAAAACCCGATGCCCTAGCAGCTTATATTTTAGCCAAAACAGAAAATGGCAAACACTGTAGTTATCTTAGCGAGACTCGGCTAACTGATAAGGAAAAACTAGAAACCTGGCTCATTGAAAATCGTTTAAAATACCTTGACTATATTCCACAGTTGATGCCGACTACCGATATTCCCCCCAGCAAAGCTACGTTACCTTCCCAGAGTAATTTGCCAGATTTTTTGACGCGATACTGTGAGGTGAAAAAAAATCCGGGAGATGCATGGATAGCTTGGCATACGTCGCTAAAGGCAGATCAGCGGTTGTTTTTAAGCGCAGCGAGTCTTCGCGTTTGCGAGAATGAAATCGAAGGAGGAAAAGAGCTTAAAGCCTTAAGCCGAGAGTTTTTAAAACGCAAAAATCAGGATCTCTATTTTTTTACACTCAATGAGTTAATAAATCATTATAGGGCAGTGGGAGACCGCGATGCCATCAGTGATGCTTACCTTGAACAAACAAAGCTTTGGGATGCTGGCGTCATTAATGAAGAAAATACTGGTCTGGAAGGGGTATCTTTAGAATTAAAAAAAATAAATGACTTTCTTTGGGCGGCGAGATACCGAGCTCTCACCGGTGATTATGAAAACAGTAAAATATGCGCGCAAAAGGCGGGAAAATTTATCACAAATACATACGCTAAAAACAAAGTATCTGATTCTTCAGCCCACGGCAAAGAGCTCAAGGAACTTCAGGTGGAGTCTCAGCACATCATCGCTTTTCGTGTTTCACTTGAAAAACAGGATTTTGAAGGAGCGCGCGCCCTCTATGAACTCGCTTTGCGAACGCCGAATATAGACAATAAGTGGCGCATGGTACTTCTTTGGCATCATGGTTTACTGAGGTTTGTGAGCGGTGATTATGAAAAATCCATAGAAATTTGGCAGGAAATCTTGATGAGCCGAAGCCAGGAAGCTGAAAGTTTAAGAGACAATGCGCTTTTTTGGTCGGCGCGTGCACATCTTAAAATGGGTAATAAAATAAGCGCCACGAGCAATACCTTAGAGTTAATTGAAAAGTATCCTTTTAGTTTTTATACTCTAAACGGGGTCAGCAGCACGGAACTTCGCTCGCTCATAGAGGGAAGCTCCTTAGTCGAGCGTCTTAGCCCAGATTTTAAGCGCTTTGATGATACAGAAAAGTTTGACTTGGCGAAATGGCGGGAAGATAGCGCCATCGGCAATCCCTTGGTCCGTGCAGAAATTTTGAGTCGCCTGGGAATGGCGAATTTAGGTCAACCCGTTGTAAAATATTTGGCGCGAAAAGTCGACAGGAGCCATTCCGCCAAAAGGGACCAAGCTCTCAGAGTCTATCTTACACGCCTTCAAACTGTTGCCGGTCTTAGTGCGGATGCTATTCGGCTTACCCAAAGAATAAGTGAAAGTGATCTTGAGTTTTGGCACAAATGGCCAGAACAGATCTTTATTATGTATCCGACACCTTATAACGACATATACATTCGTCATGCTATGTCTACGGGGGTGGACTGGGCGTTACTCCTAGGCGTTTCACGTCAGGAAAGTTTATTTCAAGCTGAGGTATTTAGTCCCGCAGGAGCGATTGGTCTCATGCAGCTCATGCCTGAAACAGCGCGTGGTCTTGCTCTGACTAGAAGTATTGAGTTTAAGGATATCAAATCCTCTCTTCTATTTCCGGAAACTAATATCAATTTAGGCAGTCTGTATTTGCAAAACCTTTCTGCCGAATTTCATGACTTTGTGCCTGCTGTACTTGCCGCTTATAATTCTGGGTCTTATACTACACGCGCTTGGTTAAAACGCCGCTATCAAGAAGACCCGCTACTTTGGGTTGAACTCATCCCGTTCGCAGAGACCCGTGAATACGTAAAAAAAGTCTGGCGTAATATGATAGTATATGAAAACCTTTATCCGCATACTCCCGTAAGTCACTGATGTTATTCCTAGTGAAAGCGATAAAGTGTGTCTCAAAATTAAGGGGGTATCAGTATCACTCCTAGCGACAAACTCTTTTCATAATCTTGATTATTAGATATATTAAGTTCTTTACCTGAGCAAATTCGAGGCAAGGAGCTTTAAATGTCTGATAAGTCAATACAAAACCAAGAGCAGAGTGCACGCGAACGACTAGGTTGGTTATCGTTGGTCGCTATAGCTGTCGCCTTTCCCACCCTATTCTTTCTTTGTGTTTGGTTTCCCATATGGATGGGCTGGACAGATGTTTATTAGGTGAAGCATAATCATGCCTCAATTAGTTAATGACAAAATTTGGCTGAAATTTTTTTTTCGGCTAAGTCTTTTAATGGTCATTTGCTTGTATCTCTTGGCGAGCTTGCGCGAGTGGGGCTTTCTCGGTTGGTTTGATGCTGGAATAAATCTTTCTTTTGGGCGTTTTGGTGCCAAGTTGCCGTTTCTCTCGGTAGATGGCCTTAACATTTGGTTCCCTCGAATATCTTTTCTTATTCTCGGTACGTTCACTTTTTTGCTTTGGCTACCTATAAATAAAAACGGGTTGACGCGGCATATATTTAAAGTTCCCGTCATACTTATTTCGAGCGTTTTTTTTATTTCTCTTCTTACAACATTTCCGGTGTTTGGGGCTTTGCTCCCCCATGCGCGCGATGCCGAGTTTATGCACCGGATCTTCACTCTAATAATGTTGGGGCTAGTACTATATGCAAGCTATAAATCATATCTGATGAGTCATGACAATCGTAAAGCGTTCTTGATGCCGCCTCCTCCCTTCTATCTTAAATTTGCTCTAAATAGTCTTTTATTAATTGCTATCATTTATATAATCTGGGGCTACTTGGTCAATAGGTACGGTGCAGAATACCTTTGTCGTGGCGTATTGTCTTGCGAACAAATAGGGGGAGGGCAACAAAGTCACTCTTTTGAGGAATTCCTTGTTATTTCATATCGTTATTTTGGTTTTGTCTTTTTATCCGCTGCTCTCATCACCCAGGTGTCGGCGCGGCGGCTTTATCTTAAAAGGGCGATTTCCCTCTCGATTCGGGTGCTTCCAACTTTTATCGCCTTAAAAATTCTCTTAGGTATTGCTCATCTTGCCCTAGATAAGGTAAAACCATTAATCTGGTTTGATTACGTTCTTGGTTTAGTTATTTTTGGACTGTGTGTTTATCTCGTATTTTCAGCAGTACTTGTGATTTTACCCTTGAAAAGTAGCGTGCCGGTTATGCCCACTGCGGCATCTTTAAAAAATCGTAGGTCACATAACAGTAAACCCATCCCCCATTAATACTTGTGTTGAGTAGGTGTGAACCGGGCGAAATAATGCTAAAAAAAATGTGATGTTTTCTTGAGCAATTAAGCATTTTTTCGGTTGGGACAAACAGAAGTGGTGCTGATTTAAACACCAAATATTGATTGGGATCTTTTAGAAAAGGTGATTCATGTATTCTAGTAGCAACGCCCAGGATTCGCTTGGGAAAACATCAGTACATACGCAGGTCCGCGATGCAGGAGGGCTTCAATTTTGGCGTACCATAAAGCCCTATATTCAGCTTACTAAACCAACTATCGTGATGCTTGTCGTTGTAACCACGGTTCCGAGTATGCTTCTCCCTTTTGATACCCTGCCCTCACTGCCCTTATTTTTTGCTACGATTATGGGCACCTTTTTTGCCGCAGCTTCAGCGAGTGTTTTCAATCAGGTTTTTGAAGAAAAAACCGATCAGCTAATGACACGAACGGCAAGACGACCGGTTGCCAGTGGTAAAATTTCTAAAGAAATCGCCATTGGCGAAGGTGTGATTTTAGGTGTGATGTCAATTGTTATCCTCTTAACGTATGTAAATATTACCGCTGCTGCTATAGCCTTTGTCAGTATTCTCTTCTACGCTGGTTTTTACACTTTATATTTAAAACCGCGCACACCACAGAATATAGTTATTGGAGGAGCAGCTGGTGCGGTTGGTCCGCTTATCGGTTGGGCAGCTGTCACAGGCACATTGGAGTGGCCAGCTTGGGCATTGTTCGCGATTATATTTTTTTGGACCCCGCCGCATTTTTGGGCATTAGCCTTAAAGTATAAAGATGATTATGCTCAAGCAAAGGTTCCGATGTATCCCGTTATATATGGTGAAGAAAAAACTAAGAAAGCCATTTTGCTGTACACTTTACTTCTTTTTCCCATGGTGCTTCCTTTGGGCTTTTATGCGGGCTTAGGCTGGTTTTATTTAGTGGGAGCTTCAATTTTTACCGTTTTATTCGCCAAGCTCTCTTATGATCTTTATCGAGACAAGGGGATCAAATATTCTATGCCGCTATTTTTGTATAGCTGCCTCTATTTGTTTTTTATATTTGGCTTACTAACAGTTGAAAGACTGTTTAAGATTGCCTTTTTATAAAATGAAAATTTTTGTCACAGCACAAACTATAGTTGGAAATGAAGCCTTTCGCCATCAGCTCAGCGCCTGCTGTCCTAATGTACCTCTTTATTTCTGTAAACTCGCAAAAAATTTTACTCGAGAAGATTTTATTCGTGAAGTTTTTGATGCTGAGGTTATTGTCCTGGGACGCGAACTCATTGGGGCCGAAGAATTAGCACGGCTCCCACATCTGAAAATAATAATCAAATACGGTGTTGGGCTTGATAATATCAATCTAGAAAAATGCGAAAAAAATAACATTACCGTGTTAAAGCAGGAGGGTATAAATTCCGATAGCGTTGCAGAATATACTGTAGGCCTGATATTAGCAGGCGCCTATAGGTATCTCCAGGGCCACCAAAATATCATGGCCGATCAGTGGAAAAAGCAGGTGGGTTCGCTGATAAAAGATAAAGTGGTCAGCATTATTGGGGTGGGAGCTGTCGGAGGTAAAGTCGCGCGCATTTTGCGTTCCGGTTTTGGCTGCAAAGTACTCCTAAATGACATTATTGATAAAACAATCTTCGCAAATGAAATTGGGGCTGAGATTTGCTCATTGGAACAGGCAGTTGCTGCGGGTGACGTGATTTCTTTGCATGTTCCCTTGACCCAGGAAACCCAGAGCATGATTAATGGTGTGAGACTTGCCAAAATGAAAACTGAGGTTATAGTCATAAATACCAGTCGTGGCCCTGTGATCGATAATGCTGCACTAGGTGAATTTTTAAATAAAAATCCACGTGCTTATGCCGCGCTTGATGTTTTTAGTGAAGAACCTTTACAGTACGCAAAGAGTCCCTTTACTCCTCTCAGAAATATATTACTTACCCCCCACAGTGCGGGAAGCGCTAAGGAGGTAATTTTACATATGATTGATGATATCGCTGCTAAAATCAACCGTGTGACCATGCAAAGTTTCTAATGTCCTGGAGGAATAAATGATGATAGAGAAAATAAAAGAAATAATTGAAAATGATATTAACCCTCAACTGGAACTCCATTCCGGTGGTTGTGAACTTCTAGATGTGGAAGATGGCATTGTGACCATACGGTTATTTGGCGGTTGCTCTGGCTGTCCCTCTTCGCAGATCACGCTATTTAATGGTATTGTGCCGATACTAAGGGAAAAACTCCCGGAAATTCGGGATGTTGTTCTTGGTTAAAGCCTCTTCTTTTTAGGCCGATACAGGATGTAGGCCCAGATTTAGCAAAGACATAGCGTCAGTTCGCGTGAAATTTGGTAACTTCTCGACAGCACCGGTTTGCGGCGTTGCTCCCCTGCGCGCAGCAGCTCGGGTGCCTCATCTAAACTGTGCTGAGATGCTCGGTGTCCCGTTGCATCCCAGCCATTTTGTGAGAAGTTATACTTATGGCGATGATTTTTAATGGCTTATTATTCACGCTCATTTGATCATATCTTTGTTTTTTTGAGCCTTATCTCTTTATGCTTAGGTGGAGGTCGGCGTGAAAAATATTGGATTTGGTTTCTGTAAATATACAAATTTTAGGTTATTTTTTATTCTTTTCTTGGCGAATGGGTTTGTGGGAACGTTAAGTTTAGGTCAAGCACGCGCCAAGTGGCATACTTTTCCGCAACCGCCAAAGCCGACAAAAACAGATCCTCTCAATATCAATTTAGCCGTGGAAATACCCGCGCAACCTGAAAAATTTCAAGTTATCACGGCAGAGTCGGTTGGCGGCGCTCCCCAGGCATACTTGGCAATGGAAGAGGGACGCGTAGTCTCGCTTGTTGGGACGGTCAAAGTTGATAGCCCCGTAACAATTGGAAATATCCGCCCGATGGGCGGAGTGATTTTCTATGAAATTTCACCCAGTCTCGTCACACTTAAAAGTGGCAGTCCTGGAGAAGAGGGAAAATCCTACTGGATTTCCGGCAATTTTTTAAAAGCGACCGGGTATACTCCATAAGGTAAAAATGACGTTGTTGCACAAATAGACTAATAAAGTTAGTGGTCTACGATCACGCTGACGGTCACGTTTTCGTCATCGTCGACCTTTTCGTGGGGTATGGGCGTCCATCGATGAAGCGTAGTCCTTGGTGTT
>JAUILP010000013.1 GCA_030432875.1 Oligoflexia bacterium
TTATGCCCTTAGTCCCGAAACCATCATGCCTGATAATAGTAACTACGGCATTTTTTGGCTTTCTCAGACCGCGTATCATGCTGCCTTTGGGGGGGCGGATACCTTCAACACGCTGAGCGGGCAGCTTGCTGATCTCAAAGAAACTTATAAAGCGAAGAAAGCCATTGAGCAGCGTCTAATTCCATATCGTCCTTACGTATATCCCCGCACCAAGCAACTATCGCATATGTTTGTCTCTGATGAAATTGCCCAGCAACGGGTTACTGCTTTATTTATGCCGAGTATTTTTTTGTTGATCGCGACTTTTATGGTGCAAATGCTGCTCTCACGCATTGTCGCTTTACAGCGCTCCCAAATTGCGACACTAAAAGCATGTGGTTATAGCGACTTTGCCCTTTTTAAACACTATTTTCTTATGATTTCCTTGATCGTCGCCCTGGGATGTCTTTTTGGCCTCGGACTAAGCATTCCTCTTGCTTCGTGGATGATAGAGATGTACCGGGAATATTTTATGTTTCCCAACCTAAACATAACTATTGAACCTACCCATATCTTTCGCTCACTCTTTGTTGTTCTCCTGGTGGTCACAGCAGCCTGCTATTATAGCTTTAAAAATATTGTAACCTTAAACCCCGCTGAAGCAATGCGGCCACCCATGCCACCAGATTATCACAAGTCTTTCATGAACCAGGTGCTTCGTAAGTGGCGCATTCGGGCGCAGACAAAGATGATCATGCGCGGCATATTTTCGCGTCCCTTAAGGTGGGGTGTGAGTACTGTGAGTATCAGCACATCGCTTGCTATTATCGTCCTTGCTTTGTTCTGGGGGGATATGGTCGATTATATGATGAAAATGCAGTTTTCCTCTCTGCAAAAAGAAGACCTGTCTATTGCTCTACAAAAACCCATGCCCGTAGATCATCTCGACACCCTAAAAAGCAAACTCGGCATTTTGCACCTCGAAACCTACCGAAATGTCCCGGTAAAGATAAAGGTTTCTTCCCAGGAAAAACTCCTTTCTCTTACTATTTTTCCTGATAAAGCATCGCTGCGCCGTATTGCCTCTACCACTGGCGAAAAGCTCTTCATTCCACCTATTGGAATCGCTATCAGCAAAAACTTTCGTGATAAATATGGCCTAAAAGTTGGGGATTATCTTTCCCTAGAAATTATGGAACCTCCCAAAAGGACTATCTCTTTGCCCATAGCCTATTTTTTTGATTCTTTTATTGGTGAGTCCATCATCGCCTCGAAAGCCTATATGGACAAAATCCTCGCTGAGGGAGATTTAACTAATGAGATTTTGCTGCGTCTTTCTCCCCATGCGGAGGAAAAAACAGAAAGGCTGCTCAAAGAATACCCTGCGGTTTCTTTTGTCTTTAATAAAAACCGCACCTATAAAATATTTAAAGAACTCGTCATTGATGCGGCGCTCAGTTTTACATACATTCTCACCATCCTCGCCATGCTCATGTCGGTGGGAATCGCCTATAACTTTGCCCGCATAAATTTTTCTGAGCGCTCCTGGGAGCTTGCTAGTCTCAGTGTCTTAGGTTTTTCGCGGAGGATGGTTTTTACTTTGTTTATCAAAGAAATCCTCATCCAGTTTATCCTCGCTTGGCTGCCGGGTATTTTGTTAGGGCGGATGCTTGCGGGGCTCAGCCTCAAAATGATCAGTACCGAAGTTTTCTTTTTTCCCCTTATTATTTACCCCAAGTCCTATATAATAGCGACGGGAGTAACTGTATTGGCTTTTTGTTTGTCGATAGCGGCCATTTACCAGGTTTTTAGAAAACTCAATTTAACAGATGCTTTAAAAGTTAGAGAATAACCAAATGCAGAATTTTTTTACCGAATCGGTTAGCGATAAACTAACATAAACTGAAAAAATCCTGCTAAAAACCTTGATTGACAACAAGGAAATCCGCATGAAACATCGGTCACTCATAATTTCAGGAACCCTGCTTTTTGTTATCGCTGCCTATTTCTGGTATAGACACACGGTATCCCCAAAAGACATTGATCCTTTACTCACCGTCCATACTGTAAAAAGTGAGGTTTTTCGTGATTATATTGAGAAAACGGGACGCATGCGCGCTGAAAAACACCAAATTATTTATTCTTTTGCCACAGGCGATATCAGCGACATCACTTTTCGCTATGGTGATAATATAGCCAAAGGGACTCAGCTTGCTCTTATTAACAGTGATCATAACCGTGCTTTGCTTTCTCCAATCGCAGGGGTGGTCAGCCATGTTTACCGCGATAGCCCTGGACCGATCATGAGGGGTGAACCTATTTTAGAAATAGCAAATATAGATAAACTCGAAATGGTCGTAGAAGTTTTAACGGAAGAAGCAGGACTTCTAAAGGTCGGTATGGAAGCCATTATTTCCCGAAATAAACACGAGGTACGGGGCAAAGTAAGCAGCATAAACCAGACGGCCTTTAAAAAAATCTCCCCTCTTGGGGTCGAGGAATACCGCACAGAAGTCATCCTCGATCCCCAGAATCAGGAGGATTTTGCTGAGAGTCTAAATGTCGGCCAAAATTTTGAGGCACTCTGCACCATTATTTTAGTGGAGCATGAGAACGTTATTACCGTACCGCTCAATGCTCTCAAAAAGCATGATGACTTGTGGTATGTTGATACATTAGATGCAAAAAATAATGTCGTTGAACGTGAAGTCCAAGTAGGACTTGTGGGACCAGATAGCGCTTTTATTGCACAAGGCCTGTCAGCCGGTGAACGCGTGGTATTTTAAAGGTGTAATAAACCTTTTAACCTATAGGTGCGCGACCGTTCCATCAGTCCACGGTATTTTTAAGGTGTACCGCAAATCACCATCGCTTTCTTGTGTCATTCGTTTGGAAGAAAAAGGTCCACGAGTAGTATAGCGAATAAGCTGCTCCGAAGCTTGGCGAAACTATTTTTGCCTGATTTTGAAAGTTAAGCCTAAGTCACGAGACTGACATTAATCTCACTGAATAACCATCTTGAATGATGTAGAAATTTTCAATTCCGCAGATCTTACATGATAAATTTATTATTTTCTAAAGAAGGGAATATTATTCCTCGCCGTCGACCTTAAGATATCCACTATGGCGGGTGCAATTTATGATATTTGAGCCTCTTTACGCTAAGGAGATACGCAAAGAGTAATGCTCATCAAATGTTTATTTCGGCTTATGGCTTTTCCGTTCATTATAGATAAAGTCTTTGCTGCCGTGGTAGTCTGCGCATCTGTAGTTGATGATGAAAAATATGCACCTGATTCTAGATTCCCTAAATTATCGTCTACGCTATGTACAGAAGATAAATCGTGAATGCCATGGGCATAGGCATCAAATAATTCTCTGTTAGTCGGAACTCTCCAAGTGTCAATGCCACCGTGACTTAAGCTTTCACAGTATTCGAGGGCGCCTGTTCCAGCCCCATGCGTCCCTTCAGGATCATCAAAATAATTTCCTCCTGCCGTATATCTAGTCCACTTAAGCCCAGAAATTTTATCCTTAAAAACCGCATCGGAACCACTTGTAACGGGGTTAGTGACAACCTGTTCCCAAGTGCGCTCCTCCAAAGGAATTGATAAATATCCACATAATCCGGAATTATCTCCCCAGGGATTTATCAAGGGTACAGTAGTTCCATCACCAGCATAATCATCAATGGTCGAAAACGGGTCGTCAGTACCTGAAATTCCGGTGGAAAGACCATCCGCTTTATCATAGGAGGAATGGCTCAAGCTTTTACAGTTTACCTTAAGTTTCCCTGTTACACTTCCAATGTGGACTCCATAGCACAAATCCCAGGCATCCGGGTTTGGAACGTTCATGTTACCTGGTACACCTAATATAGATTTTCCCGTCACTATATTTTCAGCAACCAAGTCGACATCACCTGCAGCTAGCGCGCGTGATCCGTCCGATAGAAACCATTCAAAATTCACAGCAGACGCGAATTGTAATTTTCTATCATTTTCAATTAAAGATAAGTCGGCTGTGGTGTCAGAGCCGGTGAGTAAGTTTCCTACCGAGGGATAAGTACCGGTTAGACCTGCAACGACTACATTTTTTTTAATGTTTTTTGCGAGCAGATTTATTGGGCTGATTCCTTGATAGAAAGAATTAGCTATGCAACCTACAGTAAAATTTTCACCACAATTAATAAGGGAACCTGATAGACTTCCTATTGTGACTTCTGATGTTATATCATTCGTAGAAATTTGAGTTATATCAAGAGCACCTGTTCCTATAGTTCCATCACACAAAGTAAAAACTTCAGTGCTCAAAATTCTATCTAAGTCTGGATCAACACAATCAGGATTATCTATTTTTGCTGAACCGCCCGATTCAGCGACTGAATTGGGCAAAGTATTTTCTGTCTCATCTGGTTGCATTGTCGGCATGGGTATTTCTGCAGCATTTGGATCAATTTCAGCCGACACATCACTTGCCTTTTTTTTAGAATTTTGACCCGCGCAGCCTAAAACTAGGAATGACCATACGATGAAAAACGAAATAATGCCCTTTTGTCGCCTACGATGATTCAGATTTTGTATCATAATGCATTCCCGATTTTATAAATTTTTTTTTCATCCGTTAGTAAAAAATCTTTAACCCCTAAAATTTTGCAATTCCATCTCCTCGCCTAAACAAAACAATTGAGTATTAAGGAGATATGCACAAAACTTTTTTTAAGGAAGTTTTTGGCATAAAATCGCCGGTAGCGTCTCTTACAATTAAATACCAGGCATTTGTTCCATCTCCAGAACGGGATGTGGAAGACCAAAATCCTTGCCAGTATGAATGCACATCTCCTAGGTTGTTCCCATCATTTCCTATCATCCAAGCTGCGCTGAATATCCCATGGGCATAGGCTGCCCATAATTCCTTCTGGGTTGGTAATCTCCATGCATTAATACCACCATGATTGAGATTATGGCAGTATTCCATAGCTCCTGTTCCTGCTCCTCCTCCTCCTTCTGCCTCATCCCAGTATTTTTCCCCTGTACTTTCACCCCTAGTCCACAACTGTCCCGACATTTTGTCTTTAAAGACAGAAAATTCAGCCGACGTTGAGGGAGTTGTCACGATTCTCTCCCAAGTGCGTTCCCCTTCTGCCACATTTACATAACCGCAAAGATATTGATCACTTCCCCAAGGATTGATATTGGGATAGACTTCGGCATATGCCTTAATTGTAGAAAAAGGATCGTTGACGCCAGAAATTCCAGTCGAAAGACCATCAGCTTTATCATATAAAGCACTCACCATATTACGACAATTAGTTTTTAGCTGGCCTGTTACCCCGCCTGTGGAAATGCCATAACGCAAATCCCAAGGGTCTGGTGGTGAGTCATCCATTTCACCGTGTATCCCCAATATGGTCACCCCTAACTTGATATTGGCTGCGGCTAAATCGTTACTTCCAGAGGTTTCACCTCGTGAGCCATCAGATTTAAACCATTCAAAAACAGTAGATGAGGCTAGCTGAGCATTTCGCGTAGTTTCATTTGCAGACAAATCAGCAATGAGCCCGCTTGAACCGATCAAGGGAGAGGAAGAAGAAGGGTAATTTCCTGTAATACCACCGATACTTACTCCGTTCTTGATGTTAGCCGCATTTAAATTTGTGGGACTAATGCCTTTAAAAGAACTATTAGTTATGCAGTTCGTAGAAAAATTAGTGCTGCACTCCGCAAGTGTTCCTAAAGTCCCTGCAATGACCACCCCAGCTCTAATTTTTCCGCTAGTAAGACTTGACAAATCGAGCAATCCAGAAGCCAAGCTGCCATCACACAACATGATAGACTGATCGCTCGCCACCTTAGTTAAATCAGGATCTATGCAGATTCCTTCTAAAAAAAAGGATTTATCCTGAGCTTTTGGTAGGAGAAAAGTGGTGACGATTAACGATGCCTTTAAAATTTGAGTGGTCATGGATCCTTCCAATTTGTTTTTACGTCATTTCGCCAATTTTTTCTGTTCCTTAAATATATTCTTAATTATTTACAAAACTTATCAGGCATTTCCATTGATTTCGCTCCGCTCATTCAATGGAAATGCCTGATATATTATTTCTTGGGTGCTATAAAAAAAGAATGTTTATCAATTACGAATACTAGAACTTCTAGGATACGTAACCCTTCCCTCAAAACTTGTGCACGTGTTTGTTAATCTCCAAGGAAAATGATTTTCTCTCCAGCTGTTTTTAAAAGAAGCCCTATTGGCATATCGCTCATTTTGACCGCACGCATCGTCACAGCTCACCTTACTTCTTCCATGCGTTATTGTAGTAAACCTAGTCGCGCCGCTTATAACTTCAGTTTCGCAGGTGAATTCGGTTTTCGGACTGCTCGGATTATCATTGTTGGTTACGATAATTTCGACAAAAGTATAGGTTGAACTATTACACATACGCACAAACCGGTTGGCATATTCACCGCAAGATCGTTTTGCTTCATCCGCACAAGCCTGGCGGGCATAAGACTCAGCTTGTTCGGCGGATATCGAAAATCCAGTAATGATATCCCTTTGAGGTAAACGCACACCATTGCAAAGATGCGTGTTTCGTGCAATCTTAGCCGTATAACGCATTCCACTTGGGCTTAGCTTCGATGAAGTAACATTAAATCCACAGTTGCTGGTAAAAATAAGTAGAGTTGCTAAATACAATTTGTTCATAGATTGACCCTTTAAAATTAGTTAACGTTAAAAAATGGAGAAAAATGCAAATCAATTAAATCGAATTCTTCTCCTAAATTAGAAAACCGACACAAGTTACCCCAGAAACGGAAGAACGTTCTGTGTTGCCACCACAACTTGCTAAAATTGCAAAGAGCGCTGTTGTTACTGTTAAAGTTATAGGTGATTTCTTAAACATAATTACCTCTCTTGTAAAAAAGCCAAGATTCTTTTTACAAGAGACACAGATACATTCTGAACTCTCGTGATGCACATTATATCCCTGTGTGGAAAAAAAGGTATCTACAGTATCTTGTTTTTTGAAAACGTGTACCCATTTGGGTACACCGATAAATGAGTCTAGTTGCCAATCTTTTTATAAATATGAGGAAAGCCAGTTCCAAATATTTTTAAGGTAATTCCAGATATTTGATTTCTAGGCATGGCGTTGTTGCGTACATCAAATTCTTGTTGAGATTGGCCTTGCCCCCCTAGCTTATCTAATGTTTTTCCATATTTCGGCATGCCGAGTTGGATAAACTTGTTAAGTATTTTTGCCCCTATTTGCAATTCAGTCACCTATCTTTCCATTTTTCTCAAATGCAGTGAGGCACCCATTGGGTTTTATTACAGTAGATCGCTGTTTCGAAGAGGCTTCTGAGAGAATACTTTGATTCTCTTTTCCACGATTTTTTTTGCCGAGAAGATAATTCTCTCCCAGAAGGCGGTTGCGTTCGACATCTCCCTAAGAAATATTTTTTTTAAGCTTTAGAGTCGCACCACTGCGCGGAGGAATAATAGCACAAGCCTTTTTGGCATCAATAGGTTCCTAAGCATTCTTGTTGTCGTATCCCTTGTCGCCAGTAACGCTGGCGACATTCCCCACTTGATTAAGCAATGGTTTGGTCTTCACTGAATCGTAGACATTCGATTTTGTCAGTTCCATGCTGAAGGTTTCATGGGCGTCACGATTGACGGCCAGATGCAGCTTACGCCAGGTGCGACGCTTACTTTTACCATGAGTACGCACTTTCCATTCTCCATCTTCGAGAACCTTTAACCCAGTCGCATCAATGAGATTATGTATGGGCCGAGACCAATTCAAATGAGCGAGGTGGTTACTCGTGATTGCCGCTCGTCGAGATAGTGTGGAATAATCCGGCGCTGATATCGGCAATTTCAGCATGGCAACCAAACCTTTAATGATGCCTGTGTTTTGCGCAAAGCTCAATTCAGAATACCCTGCATCAGCCGCTCCCGGCGGGAGCGGCTATTTAAGCCGATTCTCTAGAGTTAACAGTCTTTGACAGATTTAGACGCACCTCTCCTAAGCTGTTAAGAAATTTTTAATTTTTATAGAACGCTTAAATACTTAAAGATACTTAAGTTTAAGGCGGACCTTGAGGTAGATTTATGACCGGACTTTCGCCAATAGCTTAACCTAAAACCCCAGAACCCGCTCTGCAAGAGACTTCTAAGCTCTAAAAACCCGATTACATACCAATCTGAATAAATTTTTTCAATGTAATACGAAAATTATTCGTGGGTTACTCATTTTTTGCTTGACTTTGTATTACATATTAATATCATATGCTTATGGCTAGTTTAATTAAAAAAAGATCTAAATATAGTACATACTACGTTATCGCTGAATCCAAGCGTATCGATGGCAAGCCGCGCATTGTCAAGCAATGGTACTTAGGCACAATCGAAAAACTTATCAGTTTGGCTGAAGGCACCTCTTCTCACAAAGAGGTGCGACAAATTGATTGTGTTGATGAAGGAGGCGTTGCTGTACTTTCTAATATTGCCCGTGAATTTGGTCTCAAGGAAATAATTGATGGGGCTTGTAGCAAACGTAAGCAAGGAATGACTGTCGGCGATTATATTATTATTGCAGCGTTAAACCGTGCACTTGCAGCTACCTCTAAGTCAAAAATTAAGGAGTGGGTGGATAGTACCGCGTTACATTTACATTGGCCATTAGAGTTAAATAAATTAGATTCCCAGAATTTTTGGGATCACTTTGATAAGCTTGATCAAAAGTCAGTGGAAGACATTGGTGATTCGATTGCCAAAAAGGTTGCGGAAATCGAAAATATTGACCTTGACTGCCTAATCTACGATACCACAAATTATTTTAATTATTGGGATATCACGACCCCTTCTGATCTTGCCAAAATGACCAAATCTAAGGCCAGTAAAAACCATTTGCGCCATATTGGGCTGGCAACAGCAGTGGATCGGAAATGGGGGATTCCATTGTTTCATCGCCTTTACCCGGCGAACGAGCATGATTCAAAAGTATTTAATAAACTGATTGATAGTATCTTTAATCAAATTCACCAAACCGTCACTGACAAAAAGAGCGTTACTTTTATTTTTGATAAGGGCAATAATTCTGAGGAGCTCATCCAAAAATTAGATGAAAGCCAACATCATTTTATTGGCTCACGTAGTCCTCACTATCATAAGGATCTTTGTCGAACCAGCTTTGAAAATTTTTTAGAAATACCTTTAGCAGATGGCTCTAAAGTAAAGGCATTTGAAACAACCTTAGAAATTTATGGAAAAGCTCGTCGCATCATTGTAACTCATAACCAGTCAACCTATTTGAGGCAGCTCTATCGTCTGGAGCGTCATATTGAACTCGCAAAGAATGAATTGTCATTTTTCAAGCGTAAAGCCAAAGAGGCGGACGGAAGATCTACATTAGAATCTATTCAACGTAAAGCGGAAGATATTTTACAGAACCATCATGTAACGGGGTTATTAAAAATAGATACCGAAGAAACTGATGGCGGCTTCAAAGTCAGTGCTAGAAAAGATTTTCCCGCCATCGAAGATGCCAAGACGAGACTTGGCAAACAAATTATCTTTACCAACAGGCAAACTCTTACTTTAGCCGAAGTAATAAAAGGATATAGAGATAGAGCTATCGTAGAAGATGTTTTTCGTAT
This sequence comes from Oligoflexia bacterium, assembly GCA_030432875.1. Taxonomy (GTDB): domain Bacteria; phylum Bdellovibrionota_B; class Oligoflexia; order Oligoflexales; family JAGOVF01; genus JAUILP01. The sequence continues at coordinate 9,648 of JAUILP010000013.1, forward strand.
CACCAAGTCAAGTCGCTGGGTGAAAATGGATCCTGCATTTCACTGGACTGACTCTAAAATCAGAGTACATGCGCTAACCTGTATTATTGGTCTTCTTTTAGTCAGAATTGCCCATAAGCGAGCAAAACAAAATGGTTTCACCAATAGCGCTGATCGTATGCTGGAATTACTTAGCGGCATTCGCTCTGCAGTTTTATTTTATCCAAAATCGGCTAAGCCACATCGAAAATTGTGCTCCCTATCAAATGAGCAACAAGATCTACTGACTAAATTAAAACACCAAACCCCTGATAGTAGGTAATCGCCCTTCCGTGCCTTGCAACCCTTTGCTAGCAAAGGGTTGCAAGTTTTGTCTTAAGCTATTGGCGAAAGTCCGGCAAGAAAGTCAAAACTTATTGTCTTAAATTTCTTCCGCCTCTCTCCGTCTTTGCAGTAAACAATTTTCGTTTTACCCGGATGAAGTTCTAGTCCGCATTCCTGAAAACGATGAGTGAGCTTATCCAATACTATTTCTGCCTGCTTTAGAGATTTGCAATGCGCAACCCCATCGTCGGCATAGCGACACCACAATACTTCTGGAATATTGCGGTTAAGCCACTCGTCAAACACATAGTGCATGAATAAATTTGACAGCACGGGCGAAATTACCCCACCCTGCGGTGTACCTCGAGTTCGTTCAATGAGTTTACCATCTACCCCTTCAAACGGTGCTTTTAGCCACCGTTCAATGTAAATTAGTACCCACTTATCGTTTGTATGTTTCCTAACAGCTTTCATTAAAAGGTTGTGGTCTATGTTGTCAAATAAGCCCTTGATATCAAATTCAATCAACCAATCCCATTTCCAACATCGTTGCCTTGTTACACCTATCGCATCAAGCGCGGACTTTCCTGGCCGGAATCCATAGGAATCGACATGAAAATAAGGCTCAACACAAGGTTCAAAAACAAGCTTGACCACAGCCTGCGCGACCCTATCACTCACTGTGGGCACTCCAAGGATTCTAATGCCTCCTGATTTCTTCGGAATCGGCACCGCTTTTACAGGAGGAGGAAAATAACTGCCTGATGACATGCGGTTCCAAATCTTATAGAGATTATTCTTAAGATCTGATTCAAATTCATCAATTGACTGTTTATCCACTCCCCATGTACCTCGATTTGCCTTAACAAGATGAAAGGCCTCAATGAAAAGTTGTTTCGGTATGTGAAATTGCTTTTGTTGCATCTATTCTATTTCCTCCTATTGCTAGTTGAACCAAAAGTTGCAACCACCTAAGCCAACACCTTTGCTCCAGCGCTATTACTCGCCTTCATTGCTCATACATGTTGGTCCGCCCCAGTGCTTCGCATCTGTACTCTCACCCTCATACCTGTTCGTATTTGGGTTTCTCCATTATCATCGAAACGACTGGTTCCCGCAGTTCCGTGCAAAAGCCAGATCAGACTCACGCCACCTATACGCCGGTTGCCATCCACACAATCATCAGGCTCCCTGTGGACTCATCCCGGGCTATAGAAACGCTCCCGGTTTTGACAACATTCACTGGATTACGACGCGTCAACAGTGGTTCGGGTTTACTCGTCTTTCTGATCCATACCTGCCTGAGATATTCTCCCAGTACTTTACTTCAACGCTCACTACCACGGCTTTTAACCACAGCAGCTTGAAGTGGTTTGACAGCCGTTCCTGAAAACCGATGTCGAAGGGCCAAACCTTCATCAATCGCACAGCTTCTAAGCACAAAGTTTTAGTTCATGGTATAAACCTCCTACTTTGTGCGCCTGCGGCGCACTTTCAATTTTCCATCTATCCCTCCCAGCTCGCATAATTTTCATGACATTATTATTATTAATCTTGAGGTCTGTGACCCAGCCAAATTTAATAATTTTTCCTGTTTTTATCTCGCACTGCTCATAATCTAAAAAATTAACGCGAAGATCATCGTTGGCCTCATTTAATCCAAGATCGTTGACGTAATGAAAGCGGTGAACAATGCCATCCTTGTCAATAATTTCTAGTCTTTCTGAAGCTTTTCCTGCAAGGCTTACCTGTTCATATAAATAGGCATGATCGCCTGGTTTGGCGCTAATAATGTATGACAAATTATGCTCTACAAGTAATCGCAAATGGGGTGCGTTGGCGGCTAAGCCATCCTCAAGTATAATCGCTTTTAGTTTGGGGTGATCCTGTCGGAATTTTTCTAGTGGGCTTTTAGCTGCATTACGTTCTGAATCATTTTTACTTTGTCCATCCTGTTTTAAAATTGCCTCAGGACAAAGCGGTATCACTGCTTTGATTTCAGGGTGCACCATAACCATACCCAGCATTTGGTGATAGAAGGTTTTTTCTCCGGTTTTACGACTTTCTTTGACCATGCACGATGAGCCGTGCACTTCATGGGAAGAAAATAAACCAGTTCCATCAATTGTGATTAACAGGCGTTTCCACTAAATTCGCTCCGCTCATTCAGTGGAAACGCCTGTTATTATTTCTGATGTTAAGCAACCAGAGCGTATAAAGCATATTTTATACTATTCAGTACCATGGGACTGTTCAGAATAGTTTAATGAAGATTCATTAATCTTTTCCACTTTCTCAAGGTTTTCATGCGAGATAAGTTACGACCGTCGCAATACCCGTTTAAGCCAATTTAATCAAAGGCAGTGCTTTGTATATTATTTTGTGCCCCAACTGTTGAAAGGCGATCCATCAAAGTATCAATTTAACTGCTAGGGAAGAAATACGGGCGGTGCGATTTACGAGCTATTTTTAACGAATACCAAGACCACTATATCAAATGAATTTTTAAGTTCAAATAGCTGAATAGTTTTTTGCAAATCTATTACCAGAGCTTCGCCAATACAAAGCGATAAATACCTTGGTGAATAAGGGGTTTAGGCGCAATAGCAGCGTTTACCTGACTGATAAGTTGGATCACAGCGTTATTAAAAACTGATCCTAATAGGTGCGGCCTTTAATGTTTATACTCTATGACATGTTTCCCTGATACAAAGAAAGCGCGTTTTCTCATCATCCCATTTTGTTAAAAATGCTTAAACTTCAATGATTTCCCCAATAGAACTGGGAAATTTGGTGTTATTTCACGTAGCCCCCTCGCTGAAGAGCTCGCGCAATGGGAATGCTTTATTGCTAATTGACGAATATTGAAGCGTACACATGTGGCGTAAAAGCGATATCATTGGGGTATTTTGTAGTCACCAGCCCCCTTTTTTGCTATGTTTTTTGGGAGATTAATAAGAACGGTTTTTTACGGAGACTGAGATGAACGAGCAAATGATTTACTATTTTATAGCTGCGATACTTGTTACGTTTTATGTCCTGCGTTTTATGAAAAATCAGACCATTAAGAAAAGACTCTCCTCCATTTTGAAGCAAGGTGCAATTATCATAGACGTGAGATCCGGGGCGGAATTCGCTGCCGGGGCATGTCCCGGGAGTCTCAATGTTCCGCTTGAACAACTGGAACGAAAAATTAAATCCTTCGACAAGGAAACAGCTTATATTGTTTGCTGCGCAAGTGGAGCACGCAGTCGAATGGCAGAATCTATATTTCGCAGGCATGGGTTCACGCATGTCCTAAACGCCGGTTCTTGGACAAATGCCATTGTCTAGTACGGTTTTGCGACTTAGGGATGACGCATTTACGAGACACTGCCCATTCCTTTATAAAAAACTGCGCCAATATGGGCTTAATCTTCGGATTGCATGACATCCGGGAGCGAAATACTAAACAATTGATCAGTGGTTTATATCAATGACTAGAAAAATAGAGCTTTTAGCACCTGGTGGCGATATTGAAGCGATTAAGGCTGGTATTGCTGCGGGTGCTGATGCCGTTTACTGCGGCCTAGATGTATTTAATGCCCGCAACCGCGCATCTAACCTTTCAATTGATGAATTGGCCGGGGCCGTGCGCCTAGCCCATGAGTATAATTGTAAAGTTTTTTTGACACTCAACATCGTTATTTTAGAGCATGAAATCGATGTCTTAATCAAACTTCTTAACCAAATCGTCAACCTGAAAATCGACGGTATTATTGTGCAAGATTTGGGCGTATTTGATATTGTTAAAAAATATTTTCCAACCATCGCTATTCATGCATCAACTCAAATGACAACACATAATGAAGGTCAAATTCATTTTTTAAAAAGGATTGGTGCCTCCCGGATAAACTTATCCAGAGAACTCAACCTATCTGAGATAAAAAGCTTAACGGCTGTCGCTCACGAGCACGGCATACTCACTGAAGTCTTTGTTCACGGTGCTCTGTGTATTGCCTTTTCAGGTCAATGTTATTCTAGTTCTGTAAGTGTCGGGAATTCAGGCAATCGTGGCCGCTGCAGTCAAGCTTGTCGTGACGAATATGAGGAAACAGCCGCGGGTAACAAGTATCCGCTTAACCTTAAAGATAACTCAGCTTATTTTAATCTGCCCGAATTGGTGGATGCCCACGTTGACTCGCTTAAAATAGAGGGCCGCATTAAAGATGCTCATTATGTATATACCGTTACGGATACCTGGAGAAAGCAAATCAACGGCTTTATCGAACGAGGCGAATTAGTAAATGACGACTCTAATTTGCATAAGGTTTTTAACCGTAGCTTTACAAGTTCATTTCTGACCGGAAACCTCACCAAAGATATGTTTATTGATAACCCTCGTGACTATAGCGCTAAACACGCAGTCCAGTTGAAAGGTGCTGTATCCGCAGAGCAAATAGATGAGGCCCGCAAGAATTTATATGACGACAGGGCACGTCTGGGAGCGGCTCTCGTAGATAAAGTAAAACACTTAAATACGGAGAAGACTGAATTATCGCTAAAATTCACGGCTAAACTGGGTCTACCCTTAACGGTAACGGTGAGCACTCACAGCGATGTTTTTGTTGCTACGTCATCTGTCACATTAAAATCGGCGGGCATTTCCCCGATAAAGCGTGATGTCTTAGAAAAGCACTTTAAAACCTTTAATAGCCCGTCCTATAAAATCAGCCATTTTGATTTTACAGAATTAGATGAAAAATTAAGTCTGCCCTTTTACGAAATAAGAGCCATAAAAAAAGAGCTAGCCTTTCTCTTAAATGGTTCTGTCGCTGTGGTTCCCAACGTAGAAATCCCTAAACCACCGGTAAGACCAAAAGACCCAAAATCCACCCCTAGACTTTCCCTATTAATCCACGAAGAAAAAGATGCAGGCCTTAGTGAGTTTACTGATTCTGATATATATTTCAAATTGCCTGAAAGCTTTAGAAAAGACTCTACAAAATATGCAGATATTTTTCTTCGCCACCCACGACTAATCCCTTGGTTTCCTGCCGTGATCATTGGCAAGAATTATGCTGAAGCGGTTAAGCTGTTAGAGACTCTTAAGCCTGCAAAAATAGCTGCAAACAACACGGGCATCGCCTATAAGGCCTTTGAGATGGGCATTGACTGGATTGCAGGCCCTTTTCTCAACACAACCAACTCGCATGCCCTCGTAACCTTGAAAGAAAAACTGAACTGTAATGGGGCATTTATTTCCAACGAGATCAATAGCAGTCAAATCAAAAAAATCACTGCTCCTGAAAATTTTCGCTTGCTTTATAGCATTTATCATCCGATTTTGATGATGACTAGTCGCCAGTGTTTCTTTCAGCGGACCGTGGGCTGTGATAAACCAAGCATTGATGAGAGTTGTATGCTACGGTGTCAAAAATCAACCACAATTACCAATATAAAAGGTGTTTCTTTCGCAGTTGATAAACAAAGAGGTGGCTACCCGAGTATTTACAACCATGAGCAATACTTAAATCTTGATGCAGTGAGAGATTTTTATAGACTATTCGATGAATTTTTTATTGACCTCACCGACATCGGCTCTGGTTCTAAAGAAAAATTAGACAAAAGGACGTTAATTTTTGAATTTGAGAAGTTTTTAAATGATGAACGGCAATCTAAAGAATTTTTGAAAAATATGGTACCTTTATCGACAAATGCCCAGTACGTGACGGGACTATGATTTAGGGTCTACTTTATTTAGGCAACTTTATAGTCTGTCTCAAAAGCAGCAGAGAAATTTGATCCAATTTTAGCGCTAAGATCACCCTAAGAAATACTGCGAACGCAAAAACATAGCTGAAGTGATCTAAGTTTTAATTCCCATCGCGTAGAATCCAACGATCCCAAAATTTTTGAAATTCCCCTGCTATAGCAGGATCAAAACATTCCGCGGGAGCAGGTTGAGCCTTATTGCCACATAGTTTAGCGGTATGAATAGCTGGTCCTGCGCGCCCTTCTATCGCGAGCATAAATCGGGACATTTGATCATCTCTATCAGTCGTATTTTCTTGGCCCAGCGTAAAAAGCAGCACGCCCTTAATAACATTCCACCCCACTTTGTTATTAACCCAATCAACGCCCGTTCGTGCGGCTTTAATTGCCGCCACCCATTCATCCGCGTTGCCATACATATTGCCATTTAGCTCGGTAATAAATATATTGCTTCTGGTACACCCAGCCACCCTGCGAATATACCGTAAATTAAGTGCTAAAAGTTGGTTAGCGAAGTTTTCTGCGCGATTGCCTGCCCCAAGAGAAGAGTAAGCATGAATACCAATATTGACTGGGCAGTTTCCCCGCAAAACATTAGGCGCCCACACCCAAGGAATAGCATCCTCACCAGATTCATATTTTGCGACAAAATTGGCGTCCGTTGCCCACGGTGCGGAAATAAACCGAAGGTCATCTTTGTAACGTTCAATAATGGGAATATAGGATGACCACCGACAATTATCTATGCTATCGCCACATTCGCCCCTAAGATTAGGTTCATTGCCAGCCTGAACGAAAGCGACACCAGGGTTAGCTAATATGCGGTCAATTACAGCAAAATACCTTCCTAAATTTTCCGGGCTAGGATTTGAATTTCCGCCAGAGTAATCCAAGCGAACAATAAGTTTATCATTTTTCTGTTCCCGCGAAGCTAGTGCGACGGCCTTAGCTAAAGTCGCGTCTAAATTAGGATCAGTCGAATATAGAACCTGAAGCATGTACGCACTTTTACCGGGATCCTTATAAGAAAATTCCTTTCCGTCTCCCATTTTTTCAGCCCAGAAATGATGTTTTTCAACGTCATGGATATTGTAGCCAAAGAGCATCATATTAGAAGAGTCTAGCGGCGCTGCTGCGCCACCGCCAGTGCCGCCGGGATTTGCGAGAATTGGATGTGCCTCACAGCCCGAGGCGTAATCATCAAATTCACCAGTTTTAGAGTTATAACGTGCATCGTATTCCGACAAGGGTTTATTAGGAGTGCAGTAGCCACACTTGACAACTTTGCTTTGCCTATTACAGACTAAATACTCGTCGCTATTAATAGTAGCAATACACGATACATATCCGTTGTAGGCAGGACAGCCTTCACCAGGACGGTAGCTTAATCCCGAAGGCATCTTTGCATCACCCGTATTGCAACTAAAAATTATCGTGCTAAAAAGAAAAATAATAATAGGAGTTCGAAGCATTGTAGATTCCCTCTTTTAAAAAGCCCAACACCAGTCCTCGTATCACACGAAAACCGCTTTTAAAAGAAAAAAATCATATTTTAATTTCAGAAAAAAAACAAAAAGGCAATAAAATAAAAGATCTACAGCTAGGATAGGGCGGTCAATTTGATCTGATCAGTACCGAACTAACTCTGCTCATCCGAGCTAGGCGGCGAAACAGCTTGTTGGGTCAAGCCCTTTTGCATGATGATAAACAACAGAAGAATCTGCAGCGGCAGCAGCGTTAGTGCCGGTCTTCTGATGTTTTGTTCTGCAATATTAAGAACTCCCATAATCATAAAAATGAACGAGCACACAAGATGGGCCTTTATATAGCTCCTAAAAAACAGGCTATTTAATCCTGATTTTGGGCCAGCAAAAATTTTGCGGTACCGGATAAAATAAAACCCAAGAATCACAAGAAGGATATCCGTAGGCCATAACCAGAGAAGATTCAGACTCCGCTGCAAATCAAGGTGATCAGAAGTAAACCACCAAAGCAGCATAATTGTACCGTAGGCAAAGGAAGCTAGCGCCCACACAAGTGTCATAATCCCAAGAGAAACAAAGGCCTTGCCTTGATGCGGGGCATGTAAAACATAAAGAGTATCTTGACCCTTTGGGGCGGGTAACGGGGGTTGTCCGAACATAAAAGCGGTAACAATAAGCCACAAAAGCCACACCCCACCGATCATGTGATACATATCAAGAAGCGACGAAGGAAATTCTTTTCCCACCACGAGGGTTTTGCGTTCACTCAAAAGTTTTTGCCCAGGGACGGCTACCCCATCATCGTCATAGGCGGGAAGTTCCGCCAGGTATTCTTCGAGTTTCAGAGGTAAGAACATCTCCTCCCACTTAGATATTTTTCGGTCTATCCGCCCATTCATGGTCAAATCGAGAGAAAAGGCAATGATAGGAGGCGCATTTAAATTGGCATAAACATAGTCGCGAAAAGTCTTATCCGTAATAGCATTCGCATAAGCTTCCTTAATCTTGCCGCCGATAGCTTCATCCAAATAGTCGCGAGGCTTGGTCGCGCAGTTGTTAAAAAAATATTGGTACCTATAGGTGATATTTTCCGGTTGAGCGTTCCAGGCAAAACGGTTAAAGAGTATCTGTTTTTGCTTAGAGGTTAAATTTATGCGTTGCTGATACACAGGGCGTTGAAAATAGTTATAGGTACTTATGATATTGCCATATGTATCATCTCCGAGCCGATAATCAAGTTGACCCCTAAAAAATTTGTAGGCGAATAGGGGATCCTGAAAATCAAAAAGACCCCAGTTAAGATTTTGCTCATGACCAGATTTTTTATCAACAACCCGAATCACCGTGTGGCCAAAACGAGCATAGAGATCTTCACCAAGGCCCACAGAAAGCAAAAAGACATCAGTATCATCCAAATGACTCTCAGGTGGCGCAATAAAGAGAGGTTTGCCATTCTTTGACAAAGCAAACTGGGGTAATAAAAGCGCAATGACATAGAGAAGAATTATATGATATGAGGCAGATTTCATGGTGACTTCGCTGCAATTTTAGGGGGTTGATGACTTAAAAATCCTATGGGGGATAAGATAAAAAAAACCTATTTTTTATCCTGTGACCGCTGGGCTATTTCTTCTTTAAGCTTTAAACGCGTTTTTCGCCGCAAATTAGCCTCTTCCATGCGCCGCATATCTTCCTGAGTATCATGAACCAGGTGGGGCATTGAAGCCGGTTTATTTTGACTGTCAAGGGCGACCATGGTAACAAACGCACTCGCCGTATGAAAAGTCTCTCCTGTCAGGGGGTTCTCTGCTGTTATACGCACCCCAACTTCGCAACTTGAATGCCACGCTGCGTTGAGCTTGGCCTTAATCGTCACAATCCAGCCGAGTTTAATGGGTTGCAAAAAATGCATAGCATCTATCGAGGCCGTAACAACCGGGCGATTCGCGTGCCGAAAAGCCGCGACTGAACCCGCAATATCCACCCAAGACGTGAGAACACCCCCGAAAATGGTACCAAAAGCATTGGTATGCTGAGGGAGTACGATTTCCGTCATTTCTACTTCAGAAAGCTTGGAATTTTTTTCTTTTATGTGCACGGCGGGCTGTTCCTTTGGAGCAAATTATAAATTGAGAATCAAATCTTCGTGGCCGCGAATAAAACTGCGATTTTTTCCGCGCTTTTTACTTATGTACATATTTTTATCCGCGATATCAAGTAAAGTTTCTTTATCTTTGGCATGATCGGGATAAACAGAAATGCCAATTGAGACGGTGAGTTTTAGTTCGTTCCCCTCATGGGTATGAAAGGCATTTTTAGCTACGGCATCACGTAAACGCTCGGCGACATTGATGGCACTAGGTCCTTTGGCTCCGAGTATTAGAACCACGAACTCATCGCCACCATAGCGGTAAATACTATCAATTTCTCTAAGAGTGTTTTTAAAAAGCTCCCCCATTTGCACCAAAATATAGCTACCATTCAGGTGCCCATACGCATCGTTAACCTTCTTAAAATCGTCCAAATCAACAAACAGAACAGAAAAAGCATACTCAAACCGCTCGGCTCTTTTTATCTCACGAGATAGAGTTTGATCCAAAAATTTGAAGTTATAAAGACCGGTAAGATCATCAAGGTAAAGCTGGCGTTCGACATTTTTAATTTTTCTAAGCCAGAGACTGACTTGCGCCGCCATACTGCCAAAGGTATCCAGAAATTCCTTAGTAACGCGAATATCATCAATAGCGAAATTTTGTATCCACTCCTGATATTTCCACATGATAAGGGTAGCACTCCGCCCACTGGAATAAAACGCTACCACCACATAGTCTCGGTCATCAAAAACCCAGTGACTCAAACCATCCATTTTTTCGCTGTGATTCAAATACGCACAGCCCGCCTGCTCATATTCTGATAAATGAAGAACCTTTGGTGTTTTCTTATTTTCTGGATCTTTTTCGTCTGAAGGGGGGGCGACTAGCCAGACGCCATTTTCATACTTAAAGCTGCTTTGGGTCATATCATCGACGTAAAACTGGGTCAGTAAAAAAATTTTGACCTGCTCCAGTAAATCGGTTTCGGAATGAACATGGGAAATATTTTCTATCCAATTTTTTAAAGAGGGCAAAAAATGTTCTTTTTGGCCGGGGAGAGCGTGACGCATAATAAACCCACCTATTCATAAATTCACAAAAACACTTATCACTATTTTACATAAAAAGCAGGTTATAACCAAAAAGCAGATGTAAAATAGCCCCCAAAGCCAAAAAAGGGCCGAAGGGGATCGCCGTCTTTAGTGACCTATTTTTGCTTATGATAATAAAAATTATGCCAATACCAGCCCCAAGGATCGACGAATAAAAAATTGTGGGAAAAACAGCTTTATAGCCAAGCCACCCACCAATACCTGCAAGGAGCTTGACATCACCAAAACCCATACCGATCTCTTTTCGGATAATCCAGTATAACCAAGCAATAAGATAAAGAAATCCCCCACCAAGGATCACGCCAAGTCCCGAATCAATCAGGGTGAGACTAGGATGAAAATAGGCGACTATAGGAGAAAGAACGATCATCCCCAAGGATATAACATCCGGAATAATCATATGATAAAGGTCAATAACGGAAGCCACAAGCAGCAAGGAACAAAAAACAACGGCATGGATATACCGAATAACCAGATCAGGCTGAAATGACACATCTTGATTGATAACTTTAACGAATGGAAATTTAATAAATACTAAACCGAAGATCAAACCACCAGCGAGTTCAACAAGCGGATATTGCCAAGAAATCGGTTTCTGGCAACAGGCTGAACGGCCACGCAGGAGGAAAAAACTCAAAATCGGTATATTGTGATAAAAAGGAATGGTTGTGTCACATTGGGGGCAGGTGGACCGTTGTTTTTGCCAAAAAGTGCCTTCGGGAATCCGCAGGATGCAAACGTTAAAAAAACTCCCAAAGACCGAGCCCAAAACAAAGAGCACCCCGGTAACCGGTGACGTTAACCAATGCAGAAGTTGAGAAAAAAATGGTGTCAGGATAGACTTATTCCTTTCTAAAATTAGAGATTTTCTTTAATTTTAGTATGACTGTGGGGATTTCACTAGGGAAATCAACTAAAAAAATTAAAAATATTATACGGTTAATACGCTGGAGACAGATGGGTTTTGCCCGTTGTTCCCAGATTGTACACAAAAGATAGGGAAGGACTCTGACCTTATTTAAGGCCTTAGGGAAGGTGGGAAATAGAGCCCAACTGGGGGACAACCAGGATCTCAAAACAAAAATAAATTTTATTTACGGGCTATTAAGGAACTTATATTGCAACGCTATTTAAAAATTTTAGAAAAGCTTGATTGGCCAATTCTTACGACGCAGCTTGCCGAGTATGCCAAATCCGAAGAAGGCATTTTATCCTGCGCGAATCTCGCTTTGCTTGATGATACTGATGACATTGTGCGCAGTTGGGGCGATCTAAGGGATATGAAGCGCATTGTTAGCGATGGCTATAAAATTCCCTTACGGGAGCTGCCATCGCTGCGCCTACTTCTGCGCGCTATTGAGCTTGGACAAATTTTAAACGGCCAGGAACTATACCTGATCTGGTCCTTACTTGAGAACACCTCACGTCTTTATTCTTTTGCCGATACACTAAAAGAACGCTATCCAGTCTTAGGCTCTTTTAGGAGCAACCTCCTGCCCATAAGCAAATTGCAGCAACAAATTAAAGAGACGGTTTCAGAGTCAGGGGCAATCCTCGACAGTGCCTCAGATGAACTTAGAAGCATTCGCAACAACAAAAAAAATATGCGAAAAAGAATTGAAGACAAACTCACCGCACTTATTCATAACAGTGATTTGGTCAGTTATCTTCAAGATGACTTTTTTACGCTGCGCTCAGACCGTTACGTTATCCCAATGAAATTAGATTGCCGCGGACGTGTTAAAGGTAAAATCGTTGATACATCAGACAGTGGGCAGACTTTATTTTTTGAACCAACAGAAATTTCCGGCCAAAACGAGGAACTCCTGGGTTGTGAGTTGCAGGAAAAATTAGAGATCGCCCGTATACTTAAAGCGCTTAGTCAAAAAATAAACGAGCGGCACGAAGATCTAGTGAGAAACTATGAAAATGTCGTCAGTCTCGACATCTTGTCAGCAAAAGCTCAGCTCGCCTTTCTTCAGCGGGCTGAAGCCCCATGTATCAGCGATAACCCGATCATTGATTTGCATCAGGCACGCCATCCTTTGCTACTGGAAAAAGATGACCGCAAAATCATTGCTAACACCATCACCACCGAAGAAAATCAGCATATTCTTGTTATTTCAGGCCCCAACGCAGGTGGTAAAACCGTAGTGTTAAAAACCGTAGGGCTGCTCCACATCATGGCGAAAGCCGGACTCCTCCTCCCCGTCGCCCCCGAATCGCGTATTTATAATTTTCGGTCTATTTTCCTTGAAATGGGGGATTTACAAAGCTTAACGACCAACCTTTCGACATTTTCGGCCCACTTGTCGGGCCTCAAACCCATTATCACGGAGGCCAAAGACTTTGATTTGGTGCTTTTAGACGAACTTTGTGTTGGTACTGAACCGCAAACTGGAGCTGCCTTAGCCCAGTCCATCGTAGAAACACTAGCAGAAAATGGCATCAAAACGGTTATAACCACCCACTTTGACAATTTAAAAGCACTGGCCTCCCATGACAAAAGATACCGTAATGGCTCGATGGAATACTCTTTAAAAAATTATCGCCCGACGTTTAAACTTTTATGGGATATCCCAGGTCAGAGTTTTGGCATTGAACTGGCGGAGCAGCTCGGCCTTCCCCGAAACCTTATAGAACGAGCCCGTGAACTGCGCGGCACTAAATTTGCAGAACTAGATGCAGCCATCAGTGAATATTTAAAAGAACGCGACATCTTAAAAGACATGGAAGCCACGCTCGGCAGCCAAACTCTCGCCCTCGAAAGCACAAAAGCGCATTTTGAAGCGGAAAGAGAAAACTTACATCGCGAGAGGCAAAAACTGTCCAAGAAATATGCTGAAATTTACGAGGACAAGCTCCAAAAGCTTGAAGATGAGTTTTTTGAAAAACTTGAAGAGTTTAAAAAGGAGCAAAAACTCCTACTAAAAAATATGGCCGTGACAACGACAGACTTTACTTCCCTCAATAAGTCCCATGAAATATCTGGAACCCTTGGTGAAATAAGCAAGACCATGCGGCAGCTTGCCCAGGAAGGAAGTCGCGCGGCCAATTTGCCCGGACAAAAAATTGAACTTAAAAGCCTTAGTATTGGCGATACGGTTTGGATTATCCCCATGCAAAAAGAAGCTCAGGTCACGAAACTCCCTCAACATGAAAGCGATGTAGCCGAACTCCAAATGGGCCTAATCAAGCTCAAATCAGCGCTTCATGACCTGAGATTCATGAGACAAGGAAGTGTAGATCAAAAACAAGCCAAAAAGCCTTCTCGTTCACCAGACAAAAAAGACAAGGGAGAGGGTAGTATCAAGGAAATTGCCTTGACACTCAAAACCGCTACGAATAGCGTGGATGTTCGCGGTTTAGATACTGAGCAAGCCAGTGACATGATTGTTTCGAGTATCGATAAAGCGCTCATGCGGGGCGAGCATATTATCATGATAATCCATGGACATGGCACCGGGGCATTAAAAAGCCACATTCGCACCCTATTAAACAATGATTTTCCCTACGCTATTTCTTTTCGCTCTGGTCAGCCTGAAGAAGGCGGTGACGGGGTTACGGTTGTTAGGCTAAATTCTTAGGCTAACTGATTTTACAGCGACTCACAAAACATAAGGCAAATGTTAAAATGGCAAAAAAATCTGCATCTTCGCTAAAGCTTGACTCTTTAACACTCTCACCATCCGAAATCATCGATGACTATAGGGTCGTTTATTTGAGCCGCCAGGCGAGTTTACTCGGACGCAAAGAAGTTCTCGGCGGAAAAGCAAAATTTGGTATATTTGGCGACGGCAAAGAACTCGCGCAAATTGCTTTGGCCAAGGCCTTTCGCAAAGGCGATTGGCGTTCGGGATATTACCGGGACCAAACTTTTTTAATGGCCCTCAATCAACTGTCGATACGCCAGTTTTTTGCGCAGCTTTATGCCGACCCTAACCTAGAGAATGAACCAGCTTCAGGGGGCAGGCAAATGAACAATCATTTTGCTTCCCGCTACATAACTCCTGAGGGAGAGTGGATACCCCAAACAGAAAGCTATAACATCGCCTCAGACCTTTCTCCCACGGCGGGTCAAATGGCTAAACTTACGGGACTTGGGTATGCCTCCAAACTCTACCGGTCTCTTGATGAGTTAAAGGATTTTTCCAAGTTTTCAAAAAATGGCGACGAAGTCGCTTTTGGTACAATTGGCAATGCCAGCACCTCCCAAGGTGTGTTTTTTGAAACCATAAACGCGGCCTGCGTTCTTAAGATTCCTTTGGTGATATCTGTTTGGGATGATGATTATGGCATATCCGTCATGCAAAAGTATCACACGACTAAGCAGTCAATTTCTGCCGCGCTTCAGGGATTTGAACTTGAAAACGAAAAGAACAAAAATGCTGAAAATAGCGGCATGCACATATCCCAGGTGATGGGCTGGGATTATGAAGCCCTTGTGAAAATTTATCAAACCACGGTTAACAAAGTAAGGAAGGAGCATATACCCGCTCTTATCCATGTTTCTCAGATCAGTCAGCCCCTGGGACACTCTACCAGCGGAAGCCATGAGCGTTATAAAAGCAAAGAACGTCTCGAATATGAGCGGGGTATTGACTGCCTGCCGCGATTTCGTGCTTATATTTTAGACAAAGGTTTTATTGGTGAACGTGAACTATCTGCCTTAGAAACAGAGACTCTGGCTTACGTACAGTCGGAAAAGAAAGCCGCTTGGGAGGCTTATTACACCCCCATACTTGCGGAAAGAGCCGAATTTATGCCAATCCTCGAAAACCTCTCTCATGAGTTTTCTGAAAATAAGGACCTTCAAGAAAAAGTAGAGCAACTGAAAAACATGCCTGTTATTGGACGCAGGCATATGGCATCGCTTGGAGCAAAAATCCTCCTGGGACTCGGCGGCCAAGAGAGCCCAAATAAAGATGCTTTAATCGCGAAAATCTCTGCCTATCACGATGAAAACAAGCAGCGCTACCAAACCTATCTTACGAGTGAGAGCTTGCGTTCTCCGCTTCATGTGACAGAAATCAAACCAGAGTATAGTTCAGATGCGCCGCATGTAGATGGTCGGCAGATCATGAACAAATACTTTACCCTTCTTTTTCAAAGAGACCCCCGCGTCTTTGCCATTGGCGAAGACATTGGCTTTCTTGGTGATGTAAACTTAGGGTTTGAAAATATTCAAAGTCTTTACGGAGAACTTCGTTGCACGGACACTGGCATTCGCGAGGCCACCATCCTTGGACAAGGTATCGGGGCCGCCATGCGCGGCCTTAGGCCCATTATCGAAATTCAGTACCTTGATTATTTGCTCTACTGTTTTCAGGGGCTAAGTGATGATCTCGCGAGCCTTCATTACCGCACCGCAGGAGGTCAGGCTGCACCACTCATCATTCGGACTCGCGGCCATAGACTCGAAGGCATTTGGCATTCTGGCTCGCCAATGGGCATGATCATCAGTGGTGCCCGCGGCATTCACATCTGCGTTCCCCGCAATATGACCCAAGCAGCGGGCATGTATGAAACGCTAATGTCCGGCGACGACCCTGGACTTATTGTTGAGGTTTTAAATGGCTACCGTGTCAAGGAAGTCCTTCCCTCTAATATCGGCACTTACCGCATACCTCTTGGTGTTCCTGAAATACTCCGTAGTGGCTCCGATGTCACTTTGGTAACCTATGGTGCTTGTGTAAAAATAGCAGAGGAGGCGTGTGCAGAACTTGAAAAATTTGGCATCAATGTTGAGCTCATTGATGTACAAACCTTGCTCCCCTTTGATCGCCAAGGAATAATCTTAGCATCGCTGCAAAAAACAAACGCGGTTATTTTTTTGGATGAGGATGTCCCAGGAGGGGCGACCGGGTTTATGCTTGAGCAGGTTCTCGTTGAGCAAAAGGGCTATGAATTTTTAGATGCGGATCCCCTTTGCATTTCTGCGTCAGCGCACCGATCTCCCTATGGTTCTGATGGTGACTATTGGTCCAAACCCAATGCCGAAACTATTATGCTCAAAGCCTATGGTTTGATGCATGAGCGAAACCCAAACCGTTTTCCCTCACTCAGCTTCAGCTAAAAACTCTGCGTTTAATAAGGTTTTTAATGAATTACGATAGTATTGTTTTTTTGATCATCGGATATCTCTTAGGCCTTGGCACTGCTCTAATTTTGCGGCGGGTGTTTTTAAACAACGAACAAAAACTCGCCGAAAATATATTAAAGGAAGGGCACCTCGCTTATCAGGAATGGGCGCAAGGAATGTCCCAAAATATGCGCGACAGTTTTGGCAATTTATCCCTGACGGCATTGGCTCGTTCCTCAGAAGAACTCATTAAACTTGCCCGTTCACAACTGGGTGAAGAACGATCTGTCGCCCAGCAGCAGATGGATAAACAGCGGCTTCTGATGGAAGGGCAAATCACGCATATGTCTCGGGAGCTAGAAACCATGCGGGCCATGGTACGGGAGTTTGAGCAGGACCGAGCTAAAAAGTACGGAGAAATTGCTTCCTCGATACAGGCCACCCATGAGAAGACCCGTGAATTATCGCTTTCAACGGAAAAACTCCACCGAGTGCTTTCTAACTCCCAAGCGCGGGGCCAGTGGGGCGAGCGCATGGCAGATGATATTTTGCGGCAGGCTGGTTTTATTGAAAACGTCAATTACCGCAAACAAGAAACAGCACAAAATTCGGGAACACGTCCAGACTTTACGTTTTTGCTCCCCAAAAACTTGACTTTAAACATGGACGTCAAATTTCCTCTAGCTAATTTTCTCAAATATCATGACGAAGCGCGAGAAGATGGGCGCATTCAATATAAAAATGCTTTTTTTAAAGATGTTAAACAAAAGATCAAAGATGTTCAGACCCGGGAATACATTAATCCCGAAGCAAATACCATCGATCTCGTCATACTTCTTATCCCAAGCGAGCAAGTCTTTGCCTTTATCGCACAGTATGGCGACAACCTCATTGATGAGGCTTTGCGCCATAAAGTCCTCTGCTGCTCCCCCTTGACGCTGTTTCCCGTCCTTGCCATCATCCGCCAGTCCATCGACAATTTTGCTCTGGAACAAAAATCCACCCATATAATTGAGCTCCTTAGCCGCTTTAAGATGGAATGGCTTAAGTATGCTGATGGCATCGAAAAAGTGAGAAAAAAATTTGGTGAAGTTGCCAAAGAATTTGAACTGCTTGCGGGGCCCAGGCGCAGAAAGCTAGAAAAGCCCTTAGACGAAATTACTTCTGCGCTGCAAAAAGAGCAAGCACCTGAGAACCAAGAGAAAATCGGCGATGAAGTGCCTGAAGAAGACTTATAATACTCAAGCGCCCCGATCTTATACGCCCGTTCCCCGACCTCAGAACACCAGAGACCCGTGATGCGCATCAAAACCAAGTCTGTCAATTGACATATCGAGGAAGTGCCTCAAAGTCGCATCAGCTATTCTGAACAAATCGCTGACGTATCTTGTCTTCCCAGGTCGTGCTTTTATAAAATTTACCCCGAAAAGATCGGTGATCAGGATTGATCACGAGAAATCCTTCGCCTTCATCAGTGGTACTCCAAGAAATCAAACTACGGTATAAAAAAATATAGGTTTTCTTATCGATTGCGATTTCTACACCAGAAAAATCAAGCAATAAATCATCATAAGAGGATTTATCAAAACCAATTCCATAATAAAATCCATCGCAGCCTTTTCCATCCAAATATAACCTCAGAATCTGCTTTTCAGCTTGGTTTTTATTTTTTGACTCAACGAATTCTTTCGCTTTTTTCCACGCTTCAACACTCATCATGAGGCCCGGGGAAGGCAATGAGGCTTCGGCAAACATTTCTTGATTAAATACCGGCTTAATATTATCCACGTTAATAACCCTTCACAAAACTCATTTATAAATAGCATCCCAAAAGGAGACTAAAAAGTAGGTTTTCAATTTACCCATGATTAAGGAAACACTCTATGACTCCAGAAACTAATTGCATAAAAAATATGCAGACACACGTTATTATAGATAAAAGAAATCCACAAAAAAACTCTTATGTTTTTTGAACTATACCATCAATCCCAATAATATTAGATGTTTACTGATACGCCAAGATTATACGTTAAATTAATCCTCAAGGTACCACAGAAAACACCGATTCCTAAAGACAATAAAGATTTGAGCTAATTTCGTTATTTTGAGACTAGGTCTCGTCAATATCAACCTTAGAGGTACTTTATGAAGTTTTTAAACCTAAAGCAGAAAACACTTATGATTTTTTTGATTGCCGTATCATTAGTGCCTATTAGCTGCTCAAGCACAGAAGAGGCCGGGGCGGGTGACGAACTTGAAGACTCGGAAAACGAGAATGCTGCTAACGCAAATGCGAATGCGAATGAAAGCGAAAATACCGAAAACTATTCTGAGAACTCAAATTACAATGAAAACTATAATGAAGATTATAGCGAAGCTAATGGAGAATCGGTCAACAATGCCGAGGGTGACGACCTGGTTGACAATATCAATGAAGGCCAGCAAGCCATGACCTCAAATAATAGTTGGGGAGAAAACGACTATACTGACGACGCGTACCCAAGCAATGAGGAGTTTGCAGCAAATCCAGCCGGAGGCGACAGCTTTTCAGATCCCCTGAGCAACACATCTGCAAATGGAGCTTTTTCCGCCCCGGTCGCCGATGAATCATTTATGGGAAATGGTACGGCTAATAGCGCGGCAGCCCCGATAAATGGGACAATGGCGCCAGCAAACAGTGCCTATCCTGTTACAGACAGTACACAGATGACAAATAGCGCTATGCCCATGAGCCCAGCCCGTAGCGGGTGGTATGTCAAATACGCGACGCAGTCAATCAGCGTGCATCGCTCTCCCGGCGGAAATGTCGTAAATCAGCTGGAAGAAGGCGATCATCCCCTCGTGGTAGATGAAAACGACTGGGCAAGGACATCTGAGGGCTACTACATTCCGCAGTCAGGTCTATCTCCCAACCCAGTTGGTCGCCCACGTAAAGGGATAAACTGGCAGTAGCTTTTCTTAGCTATTTTTTTTCAACTTGAAATAATAAATTTATATTATAAGAAGTCCGCAGAGAAAAATTAAAAATTCACTGCGGAATTTCTTTTATACTTTAGTCTAAACTCCTCAACATAATGCTGAACTCGCATTTTATTTTTCCTAATTCCTATAAAAAAATGCTCAAAACCTACTGCGCCAAGATGTTCTTCCTATATCGTTCCCAAACGGGAACAGAAAATGATTTTTCAATTACAATTAATTGGCACGCACAGACAAATTTTAGTATTCACCCGGGTGTGGTTTAACACTAAGTGATTCTCGTTTTTAAGAGTTAGTCTTTGCCGCAAAACAAAGTCGCGAGTCTGAGGCTAACAGGATGTAACGTTTAACAAAAAGGACCGAATCATGAAGATAATTTTACTTGCCGCTGCATTGATTTTTATTAGCGCACCACAGCTGCTCGCACAAGATGATTTGATAGGTGGGGCTTTGTTTAGCTGGATGTACCAGCCGCAAACGGGTGAATGTATCGCCTCCCGCAACACGGCAGACCAGAACAAGCTTAAGAAGCTCGGATATATAGAAGCGACTACCCCCTGTGAAGATGTGGACACGCCCATTCCCGTGAGGCTATTGGCTCAGTGTGAGGTCGTTGATTCCACGCCAGGCAATATTGTTAGGAACATCGCGATATACGGAGCGTTTGAAGCGAACACCGACGCCCTTATCGGAATGAGTGTTATCGGTAATTATGATGATGCGGCAATGACTGAAAACAACGTAATTCTTGGTTTTATGCCCCTTGAGGAGACTCGCGCCGATTTTCCTAATGATTTTAATACGATATCGCATCAAGTCGCAGCTGATTTTACAGAGGCAACCTCTAAAAACAATGTGACGTTTGTGTTGGGAAAATATGAAAATTTTATTCCTCAATGGGTAATAACACGAAAAAATAATTCAAAGCCCAATTTAACAGAAGCACTCACCACATATTCAATTCAATTTTTCCGCGAAAATGAAATTGAGTGGTGGCACCCTAAGTCTTACATATTTGACACATGCGTTTTAACAAATGACTATTTAGAACTCGCCGCCAAAAGCCAAGAGATGTAAGACTAAAATGGGTCTGCTTTTTGCTCGGCAAAGTTCGATAGGATGGGTAGAGTGGCACCCCTAGCGAAGAATTAGAGTATAAGCCAGGTGCACATGAGACCATAGTGAAAGCACGAGTTTCATGTGTTTTTTTTGGTAAAAGGTGTTGATTTCAATTTGCTAGTGCGTAGCTATCAATCCAAGTTTTAAATTTTCTCACGTCTGTGTAAACAGATTCAGACCGGCCATCACAAGACATATTACCCCGACTCGTCGCCCCAATGAGAAAATATTGGGATATTCCACTAATAGTTTCGGCAATAAAAGCTGGACCTCCTGAGTCACCTGAACAGGCGGATTTTCTTTTGTCAGGACCAATGTATATTTCTTTTGCGACAGAACTTGCCCCCGAAAGGAGAGACGAGACCTTTCTTAAAACGTTGTTCCCGTAGGCTTCATAGGTTTTTGTTGCAAAACTATACACGGTCTTATTTGCGCCAAAACCCGCTAAAAGTATAGATTCGCCCCGAAATAATTTTGCCTCATTTCCGAGAATCGGTGCTCCCACGACCCAGTCATCAAAGGCTTCTTTTACATGAACTAAACCAATGTCATTAAGTGGCGCGACTACCTTTAAGGAGACAGTTAAGACCTTATCCATAAGTTCATTATCAAAATCTGGGTGAGGGATCAAATCACCTTTTAAGGCGACCCGTGCGCTATACGTTCCGCTAGGATCACCAACTAAAGCAATAACAACGGGCTCGACAAGGACCCCCATATCGCGAAAACCGGACTTGATTAAATCATATTCACTACGAAATCCAGCGACACAATGCCCTGCGGTGATGATCCAATTTTTTTGGTAAACCGTACCAGAACAAAAGCTTGAACCCGGCAGCACTTCTATACCTTTCGCATGAATCACGCCGAAAAGAAAATTCACGGTAGACCGGTAAATAAAATCATTTTCACTTGATAAATTCGCGTCATTTACAAAGTCTGCTGGTTTAATGATAGTGCCCCCAACTATATTAACTTTGCTGTCTTCTTGAGTTACCGTGAGGTCTGGGTGAAAACCACATGAAAGAGCGAAAAACAAACTAAGGCTCAGAGCAAAAGAGTTCCTATATAGCGTCTTAAGATTCATATACATTGCTCCTCAAGGAATTGCTTTTTTGACAAAAAGCGGATTTTTTTTAAAAAAGAGGTCTTAAGAGCAAATCTAGTTCAAATTGGCCCGTCAGTCAATATATTTGCTCAAGATGCCTGGAGATGACTTTTGTTTGTCATTCCGCTCCAGACCACTTTACACGCGTGAAAAAAAAATTTACATCTTTTGAATCGAAACAGTTTTTTAGCTAATTGACAATAAACCATGTAGTTCACTTAAGCCTTAAGGAGAACCCATTAGACGGCACACTCGCCTCAATTTAAAGCCAAGAGCTGATATGACTGGACTAAGCGGAAAAAAAGTTTAAACCTATTTAGCAGGAAAATGCTGCCCCCTAAATTCCATAAGATATAATTTAATTATATGCGTTTAATCACCAACAGCTGGCCTTGCCTAACTTTTACCGCCATAATTCTTTGGAGCTTTTTAGCTCTACTCAGTAGCAACATAACGCATTTGCCTCCCCTTGCCTCTTTGGGTATTTTATTTTTAATTGGTTCATTGCTTTCAATTAAAAGTTGGCGCATTTGGATAAAGGATGTACGCCTACTTTGCATTGGGTCCCTTGGCATTTTTGGTTATCATTATTTTTTGTTTTTAGCATTCCGAAAGGCTCCCATCGTCCAAGCAAATCTCATTAACTACTTGTGGCCTGTTTTTATTGTGATGTTCTCACCCCTTTTTTTTAAGGGTTATAAATGGCGTTTTCAGCATGCCTTTGGAACAGCATGCGCATTTTTTGGTGCTGGCTTAGCGATAGCTGACACCCAGAGCATCGCATTCAATCATATGTATTGGCTCGGCTATTTATTTTCTTTTTGTGCCGCAATTATCTGGGCTCTTTATTCACTATGGACTAAAAAACAAGC
This sequence comes from Oligoflexia bacterium, assembly GCA_030432875.1. Taxonomy (GTDB): domain Bacteria; phylum Bdellovibrionota_B; class Oligoflexia; order Oligoflexales; family JAGOVF01; genus JAUILP01. The sequence goes on from JAUILP010000013.1 coordinate 32,554, forward strand.
TTCAATGCAAACGGAACTTGTTGGTGGTTTTTGCCTAGTATCAAGCTTACTTTCTTTTTTTCTCCACGGAGTTTTTGAAAATGCCCTTCCCCCAATTTCTTTTACAGATGCCGCCGTGCTTTTAGTTTTAGGCCTTGGTTCTATGGGCATTGCTTTTTATGCCTGGGATAAAGCCTTAAAATTGGGGGACCCCCGCATCATAGGATCGCTTTCTTACTTGACACCCATTCTGTCCTCGTTTTGGCTTTTGGCATTTGGAGATAAAAACTGGACACCGGGACTATTAATTTCAGTGTTTTTTGTGGTTCTCGGCGGTAGCATAAATTTGGGCAAGCAAAAAATCAATGCGGATTAATTGGATCCTCATATTTTCGGGAAGAATGAGCGCAAGGGCCCTCCGCTACCTCAGAAGGAAGCTCTAAAGGATAGACTTCGTTTTTCTTTGAGCCCTTCTTAGAGGCCCATTATTGCCCAAGATCGACGGAAAAACGGTATCAATCGAAATGATCTTCTATCAAGCTGGTGAGCTTGGCAATACCTTTAAACCCAATAAGCTTTGCCTTCAATTCTTGATCCTTAAAAACAAAAAAACAGGGCAGAACATCAGTATCTGCAGTTTCTAGCATCTCTGGAAATTCTTCAGCATTGATTTGGGCAAACACGAGATCTAGGGAACTTGAAAATTCTGCCTCAACTCTTTCTAGCGCGGGCTCTGAGAGCTTACAGGCTCCGCACCCCGGCTTCCACAGTTTAAGGAAGACATTTTTACCAGAGTCTAAGTTTTCTTCGAGGTCTAGTGGCGTCCAGTCAAGCATAAAATCCTCTGCTATATTAATATTTGAAAAACTAACGTGCTTTAACTTTGCCTATGACTGATGATTTTTTCAAGATTTAGATCATCATTGCTTTAAGCTCTTTCAGCTATACCCAAATGACCAACCCTGAGAAGCCCTAAAAGAATAATTTGAAGTCAGATACCCATTGCCCTTGACATAAAACTCTTGATATCATTCCATTTTATGTTATCACCCTTAAGGAATCCCTCCATGGAATATTATGACCTCATCGTCACATATGGGGCCCAATTTATTGATTTTTTTATCCACTTGGACCAGCACCTTGCAAGCCTAGTTGCTAACTTTGGCTTTTGGACCTATGCCATTCTCTTTCTCATCGTTTTTGCTGAAACAGGGTTTATAGTCACCCCATTTCTGCCGGGAGACTCACTACTCTTTGCCATAGGAGCCATAAGCGCCCTAGAGTCGAGCAACCTCAATGTTTTTGCCATGGCCCTTACCTTAATAGTGGCCGCCATACTCGGAGATTTTGTCAACTATTCCATAGGTTACCGCATAGGCCCGCAAATCTTTAAAAAACCAGGTTCCCGCCTATTTAACCCGGAACATCTCATAAAAACTGAGCTTTTTTACAAAAAACATGGTGCTAAGACTATTGTCATTGCGCGTTTTATGCCCATCATCAGAACGTTCGCACCATTTGTCGCGGGCATTGGAAAAATGCCTTACCGCCGCTTCAGCCTCTTTAATATCTTTGGTGCCGTGACTTGGGTTCTGATCTTTATTTTTGCGGGCTTTTATTTTGGCAATATCCCCACGGTTAAACGCAACTTTACTCTGGTCATTTTTGCCGTGATTGCACTTTCGGTCATGCCCCTCTTTTTTGCCTGGCTTAAGAGTCAGCGAGAAAACAGAAGCCAAAATAAAAAAATTACGGCAAAAAAAGCCCAACCTAAACCTCTAGAATAATATAACTTTCACGAATACCTCGCGTTTATTCGCTTACGCTCCGAGGAGTGTATTAAATAATATACGACTTACTTGAAAAGAGGTAACGGATGGAAAAACGAAAAGCCCTGGTAAATTTACCCATTCAGTTTAAAAATCGCCGCGTACAAGATCGTTTAAGATTAACCGGCTTGATGCCAGGACGCATAAAAAAACTCGCTGACGAATCATTTATCAGTTGTCGCCCGGTTGATATTAGCATTGGAGGTATCGGTATCCTCACATCAGATATTCTAGATGTTGGCGAACTCCTCGTTTTAGATACCCCAAACCAAAAAGTTACCTTGAAGGTTGAATGGATTAAGAAAGATTTTGGCAAATTTGAACTCATTCGTTATGGACTCACCTTGGTTGGTGATGAAAAAGTCGATTTGCAGGAACTTTTTAAAGTTGGAAAATGCTTAGTTCTTGCTTAAATTTTTGATACATTGCTTTGCCGGGACCTAATCCCCTATATATGCTAAAAACTTAAGCCTTTGCCACCTGGGTGCGATACCAAATCTTAAGATCATAAAATTGTGCTCAGGCGACTTACCCTGTATATTTTTCCAGAAAATCCTGCTTTTTTCTTGTTATCTGCCTTATGATGAGTTCGTGCGTTTTTTTGGTCTAAAAGGAAGTCGCCATGGCCCAAAGCATCCGATGCGAAGGGATTACTACCCACAATTTAAAAAATATCGACATTGATTTTCCAATAGGACTGATTACAGCCGTTACCGGACCTTCAGGTTCGGGCAAAAGCTCTTTAGTCTATGACACCCTTTACGGAGAATCATATCGCCGCTACATTGAAAGTCTCTCAAGTTATGCGCGGCAGTATTTGACAAAAATTGTAAAAGCACCCTTTAAAAAAATAGCAAATCTCCCCCCAAGCATCGCTCTAAAACAGGTCCGCCACTTTAGTAACCCGCGATCGACCTTAGCATCCCTAACAGAATTAGATGATTTTTTGCGTGCAATATTCGCGGCTCACGCGCAAATTGTCTGTCCGACCTGTGGAAAACCTGTGCAAATAACCCATGCCCATCAAGTGTTCCCCTCATTGCCATCCGAGCTTTTGGGTCAAAAAATAGCAATCTTAGCCCCTCTGGAATTTCTTACCGCACTTGACCCTGAGCAAATACCCCAGATATTGAGTTCTCAAGGCTTCAACCGTTTTTGGCATCCCCAGCAGGGTTTTTTTACCCAAACAGAGATGTCACCCCAACAGGATGAACTGCATGATTTTTTTGTCGTTGTCGACCGAATCGTGCTTAAAGAAAATGAAAGATTTCGTTTTGAAGAAGCCGTTCGGCTCGCTTTTAAAATAGCCAAAGGTAAAGTGTCCATACTTTGCGCTAGTACCCTGCATCAATTTACCAATGAGCTCAGATGCCTGCCGTGTGACACACTTTTTCCCAGCCCCTCCGTTGCCCTTTTTTCACCTGATCACCCCCTTGGCGCCTGCACTCAATGCAAGGGTTTTGGTCTTGAACCTGAACTGGCAATGGATAAGATAATTCCCGAAAAAAGCCTCTCCCTAGAAACCGAAGGGGTCGCCGCTTGGAACTTTGGCTCCTGCAGAAATTGGTATGAACTAGCTATTGAAGCCGGTAAAGATGTTGGCGTTAAAGCCTCCACACCCTTCACCTCTTATACGGCAAAGCAGTGGGAATGGCTAACTCAGGGAAACCAAGAGGTATTTCCAGGTATGGTCGGTTTTTTCAGCTGGCTAGACACGAAAAGTTACAAAGCCCACTATAGAATTCATGCCAGCAAGTTTAAAACTTATAGAACATGCTCCTCTTGTGATGGGTTTGGCCTCAATGAACTTTCGCGATGTTACAAGATCAGTGGTTCACATTTTGGCAGTCTCATGTCACTGAATCTGCGTTCCCTAAATGCGTGGCTGCAAGACTTGAAAACGCACCTCATCAGATCCAGCTCAGGAGAAAGCACCCTGATAACATTGGAAGACTTGCTTGAAAGAGTTGCGATAACCCTAGAGCTAGGCCTAGATTACCTGTCCCTGAGTCGCAAAACCCGGACGATGTCCGGCGGGGAATTTCAACGCGCCTGTCTTGCCAGAAGTTTAGCGTCAGGATTAAGTGACACTCTTTACTGCTTGGATGAACCAACCACGGGTCTACACCTCTTAGATAGTGCGCGCCTCATAAAAATCATCCGTAGGCTGCGTGACCTGGGCAACACCATTATCGTGGTTGAACATGATGCCACCGTGATAAAGGAAGCAGATCATATTGTTTGCCTTGGGCCAAAGGGTGGCTCTGAGGGAGGACATATAATGTATCAAGGACCTAGCGGGGGAGAGGCCCCAATTTCCCCACCAATACCAGTGCAAAAAACAGTACTGCCCCCAATTAAGACTCAAGCCGCCGAACAAACCTGGTTGACCATTAAAGACTCGCGCCTTAACAATTTGTGCATCAATGAAGTGCGTTTTCCCTTAAACACATTAATCGGGATTTGCGGCGTAAGTGGAAGTGGTAAAACCAGCTTGATCCACGGTTGCCTTTTTAATCTCCTAAACAAAGATGGGGGTGACATTGCCCTTGAAAATAGCGAAGATTTAGGGGTTCTCCTTCGCGAAAATTTTTCTCCCCAAACGCCCATCTCCATCCAGCTCATCGACCAAAAGCCTCCGGCCCGTTCTAGTCGTTCTTCAGTAGCGAGCTATATCGGAATATGGGACTGGATTCGGGATATTTATGCACGCACCCCAAAAGCCAAAGCCCTTAAAATCCCCAAAAGTTACTTCAGCTTCAACTCGCCTGGTGGCCGCTGTGAGGCCTGTGAGGGAAGAGGCTGGACATCAGAGGATTTGTCATTTTTAGGTGAAATCAAGCAAAGCTGTGATATTTGCTTAGGAAAGCGTTTTTCCAAATCAGTTCTTAATGTTACCTACAATGGAAAGAATATTGCGGATATTCTCGACCTGACCGTAAATGAAGCTGAGAATTTTTTCGTCGAAGAACCAAATATCTGCGCAAAAATTTCCACCGCACGAAAACTCGGCCTGGATTACCTCATTCTGGGTCAAACCACCAGCGCTTTATCTGGCGGCGAAATGCAGCGGCTCAAACTATTTACCTCCCTTGACATAACAAAAGAAAAAGATAGGACCAGTAAAAAAATCCTCATATTAGATGAGCCCAGCGTGGGACTGGCTGATAGCGACCTTATCCCTATATTTGAAGTGCTAGCTCACTTGGTTAAAGATCTAGACTATACCGTCCTCATAATTGAACATAACTTACTCCTTTTGTCCCAGTGCCAGTGGCTTATAGAGCTTGGCCCAGGCTCTGCAGAAGCGGGTGGAAAAGTTGTTTTTCAAGGGTCCGTTGCCGAGGCTATAGAAAGCCCGCACTCACGCACCGGAGAATTTTTAATAAAAATCTAGGGTTTATCCGGAAAGTTTCAAATACTGCCCCTTTTTTTTCGCGGGGAATGACCCTATCTTTTCGGGCAACAATGGTATATAAATTTTGAGATTGTAAGTTAACTATCGACTCTTAGAGCACGGCGAGCCTAATGATAAAGGCATAAGGAGCATCATGAGTAGAGAACCCACAAAAACAGGCGAAGCGGTGACTATTCTTACTCTTAAAAAAGCAAAACGAGAAGGGCGCAAAATCTCAATGGTGACATGTTATGATGCTACCTTTGCTCGGCTGATAGACCAAAGTTCTATTGATTGTATCCTCGTTGGCGATAGTCTTGGCAATGTTATTATGGGACTAGGGAACACCCTCGGCGTCACGATGGAGCATATGATCCACCACACGCGTGCGGTGAGTCGCGGAGCACACCGTCCGCTACTTTGTGCTGATATGCCTTTTTTGTCTTATCATATATCACCTGAGCAGGCCTTAACCAATGCGGGTAGACTTATTGCAGAGGGCGGGGCTGCCTGTGTCAAACTTGAAGGAGGGGAGGAAGTCGTCCCCCAAATCGAAAAAATCGTATCAGCTGGGATACCCTTGATGGGACATATTGGCCTTACGCCACAAAGCATCCATGCTATAGGCGGTTATAAAGTCAGAGGCAAGGGTGATGAAGAAGCGCGAAAAATGATGGATGATGCTTTAAAAATTGAGGCAGCCGGAGCTTTTGCTCTTGTTCTTGAAATGGTTCCGGCCCATTTGAGTGAAGCTATCAGTAAGCGTCTTTCTATCCCCACTATTGGCATTGGTGCCGGGGGCGAAACAGATGGGCAAGTTCTTGTTTTACATGACTTACTTGGCTTAGACGCACAGTTCAATCCCAAGTTTTTAAAAAAATATATGGACGGGTCACACCTTGTGCTTGAAGCATTAAGGAATTATGATACCGAAGTTAAACAACAAAAGTTTCCAGGAGTGGAACACAGTTTTTTGTAAAGGTATTTTTAAACAATGAGTCAAAAGAGAGATTATTACGAGGTCTTAGGGGTTGCTAAAGGTGCGAGCAAAGATGAAATCAAAAAAGCTTACCGTAAGATCGCCATGGAAAACCATCCCGACCGCAACCCCGGCAATAAAGAGGCCGAAGAAACCTTTAAACAAGCTTCCGAAGCTTATGAAGTTTTATCTGATGAGAACAAACGCAGTGTGTATGACCGCTATGGCCATAGTGGCCTCGGTGGCCAAGGTTACCAGGGATTTTCCGATGTCCAAGATATTTTTGAGAGTTTTGGCAGCATCTTCGAGGAATTTTTTGGCTTTGGTTCTCCTGGAGGTGGTCGTGGACGACGGCGCGGTCCCAGTAGGGGCGCTGATCTCAAATACCCCTTAACCGTAAGCTTTGAAGAGTCCGTCAGGGGTGCCGAGAAGGAAATTGAGTTTGAACGCCATGAACTCTGTTCTCCGTGCAGTGGTAAAGGAGCACAACCAGGTAGTGGGCACAAAAAATGCACCACATGCGAGGGCTATGGCCAGGTTCGCCGCTCCCAAGGTTTTTTTAGCATTCAAACACCTTGCAATGTTTGCGGTGGTAAAGGCTCTGTTATTGAAAAACCTTGTACAACCTGTCGCGGTGTTGGCTTCAACCTAAAGAAACGAAAAATAAATGTCAAAATCCCTCCTGGCGTAGACACAGGAGTTCGCTTAAGGGTGTCCAATGAAGGCGAACCCTCTCCAGAAGGTGGTCAAAATGGCGATCTGTATGTTTTTCTAGAGGTTCAGGAAAGCGACACCTTTGTGCGCGAAGGTTATGACTTATTTCTGCACCAAAAAATAAGCTACCCTTTAGCAGCGCTGGGAGGCCAAATTTCCGTTCCCACTCTTGATGAAGAAACAACTATTGAGGTTCCTAGTGGCACCCAACATGGAGACCGCCTCACATTAAGGAATCAGGGGATTCCGCAAATTAAGGGAGTAGGTAAGGGAGATCTTATTGTTATTTTTGAAATCGGAGTTCCCAAAAAAATCTCTAAAGAGCAAAAAGAATTACTTGAAAAACTTGCCGCCCTTGATGGTGAGAACATCGGCTCTGGTGGTTTTTTTCAGCGTATATTTGGAGATTAAGAGGTGGGGGGAAGAACATAATTCCTCTTTCCTTATGCCTTATTTCTTGATCTTAGGTGAACAAGAATATTTTTCCTAAGTCAATCAACCTCGTAAGCCTCTATCTGCTTTACTGTTGCCCGTATAACGGGGTGAATTTCAGGCGCCTTTTTTATAAGTGTCAAAGCCTCACTCAGGCGATGGTCATGGGTAACATACATGACAATCAGGGCATTGCGCTTTAGACCAAATATTTTTGCGCGCGTCAAAGGGGTACCTGCGAACCATTTTTCATAAGCAGCTTGATCCATCACTGCGATTTCAAAGGTACTGACACCTTTTAATCTTTCTGGAATGATGCGAGGCCAGTCCTCATTGACGGGTGTCTCCCTGTTGTAGGGACAAACATTTTGGCAAATATCACAGCCAAAAAAAGCCCTGGGTAAATGCTTCCAATACTCGGTGGGGATAGTCCCTCGATTTTCGATCGTCAAATAAGCTAAGCACCGAGAAACATCGAGTTGATAGTCCTGTGCTAATGCCTGAGTTGGGCATTTAATTTGGCAGCGCCGACATGAACCACAACCACCATGATCTTTGTGGCGTAGGCCAGATTTTTCCGTGGCATAGCCATGATCCGCATTGGCGGGTAGGGGCTCGGTGAGGATAATAGAAGCGAGGAGCAAAAAACTCCCATGACGCGGAGAAATAAAAAGGGTGTTTTTCCCAATAAAACCTCTGCCTCCTTTTCGTGCTAAGGCACGTTCTAGAAGGGGGGCAGAATCTATCGTGACACGATAATCCGTGTCAGCCATTAGGGTTCCGTCACGCTTACACGCCGAAATGAAGCGCAGGCATTCCTGGCGTAAGATTTTATGATAATCCTGGTAGTAGGCATAGCTAGCAATAGGCGCTATGCTAAGGAGTCGGTTCGGTTTGGGTACTTTATAATTTTTTGCCAGTAAAACTGCTGACTGGGCCCCAGGAAGAAGCTTTTTCGGGTCTTTGCGCACTTTCTGATTTAGCGTTAAAAACGCCATGTCACCATAATTTTTTTTCGCAAGCCAATTTTCAAAATGGACGAAATCCTGGGTGACGTCTAAATCACTACAGCCCAAATAGATTAACCCATGTTCTTTCGCACATTTTTCTAAATTTTCTATCCTTTTAAAAAGCATAATAGGCAGCATGCCTTTCTTCAGCGCGCAACTTGGTCACGAGTATAAAAGGACTTGAGGCTTCGTTTTAATTCCCACACTTTAAAAATAGCTTCAATAACTATGTTAAGACTCATTTTGGATTGACCCGCTCGCCGCTCTTCAAAAACTATCGGTATTTCATGAAGGGAATATTTTTTCAAAAAAGCTCGGTATTTAAGCTCAATTTGGAACGAATACCCCTCACTGGTGATTGATAATAGGTCGAGCGAAGAGAGTGCCGCGGCCTGCCACGCATTAAAGCCACCGGTAAAATCATTTATGGGGGTTTTTAGGATAAAACGGGCATATAATGACCCGAACCGACTGATGAGTAAACGGTACCAACTCCAGTTAAGGACACCCCCACCGCCAACATAACGACTTCCGATGACCCCATGATGCGAGTTTAGACTTTCTCTAAACATAGGAAGGTATTTAGGGTTGTGCGATAAATCAGCATCCATTTGGCAAATATATTTATAACCATGTTCTAAAGCCCAAGCGAACCCAGCTAAGTAAGCTTTTCCTAAACCGGCTTTGCCAGGTCTTTTAAGCAAAAAAACACTCTCTTTATCGTTTGCCATCAGTTTTTCAATGGCATTTTGAGTGCCATCGGCGCTATTATCATCGACGAAGAGAACATGCGCACTGGGCAAATATTTCTTAATACCACTCACCAGTGGTTCAATATTATCAAATTCATTATAAGTAGGGATAACGATTAAAAATTCCATGAAAACCCCAACATATTTAGACAAATAAAAACAGCAACAAGAGTTTAATCATGTTACCTTACTCACTTTAATTAAAAAATTAAAATATTCCCCAACTATTCATATTGACACCTATAAGCCTTAGCATCATCATTTAATGATAGTTACCGAAGTTGGTGACACGCTTTTAAAAATTATTTTAGGAGTTTATCGTGAAAGCATTAAAAATTTTAGTGTGTGCTACGCTCTTGTCTTTTGCTGGTGTGAGCTTTGCGGAAGGCAGCGCCGACAAGCCCGCTGCTAAAACAGGCCACGAAATGATGCACAAAAATAAAAAGAAGGTAAAAAAGCATAAGAAAAATGCCAAAAAAGGTGCTAAGAAAGATGCTAAAAAAGCGGCTGCCCCTGCTGCGGAGCAACCAGCCAATGCTGATGCCAATCGGCCAGCTAATGCGGATGTTGCTCCAGCTCCAGAAGGCGATGACGCTATGCCAGAAATGCCCACCGAGTAGTTTTAAAACCAATTTAGTATTTTATCAAACGCCCTTTCATTATCTAAAGGGCGTTTTTTTTAACGTCCTATAATCGATTATTTTTTTCAGGCTCTTCCCACTTTCATCAAACCCCGACTTAATTTGGCATCTCACAATCATTTCTTCTTAAGCATAAAATTTGAGATAAGCCAATTTACTCTTTTGGGGTACTCTTTGCCGTCGCCTCAGCAAAAACTTTTTTCGTTGCAACAAGATCTTTATGAGCAAGCCTATAAAAGAGCTCAAACAAGCATTTGGGGATCATCGCGCGTTCTTAAAGACTACTTTAGACGCTTTGAGGCTGACTTACCTGAACACTTTGACTCAACCTCAGCTGATGCAATCATTAGAGATTTGAGAAAAAAAGACATTATCCTTTTTGGTGACTTTCATACTTTACAGCAGTCTCAGCGTGGGTTTGTGCGTTTAGTTCGTTCTTACATAAATAAATACAAGACAAAGAAAATCATCCTCGCCCTAGAGGCATTCCGTGCCCGTGACCAAAAGTATATTAATGCTTATTTGTCTGGAGACCTTGAAGAAGATGACTTTTTAAAAAAAACTCACTACCACCTGCACTGGCATTTTGCTTGGAGCAATTTCCGCGTTATTTTTGATCTAGCAAAGACATTTGACATCAAAATAATGGGTATTAATAGTGATAGAGCAGGAAAAGACACTCTATTTAAACGGGACCGCTTTGCAGCTAACACTCTAGTTGATATCCTGGGTCAAAATCCTGACAGTAAAATATTTTGCCTTATTGGCGAATTTCATCTTTCCAAGAAGCATCTGCCTGATTTTCTTACCCGACGCGCGCCCCGTTTTGAGCGCCCCCTTGAAATTGCCCGTGTCGTCACCAATGCCGACAAATACTATTTAAAGCTCAATCTTTTTGCCACACGTAACACCACTGACTATTTAAAGCTTGGAGATGGATACTACTGTATTCTTAACTGCCCACCGTGGTTAAAGTGGCAGTCCTACAACATATGGGAAGAATCTCAGCTTGCAGATGATGCCCTTATGGAAGAACTAAGCTACTCAGAGCTTGAAACGGTATTTGAAGGGGAATTAAAAAGTCAGGAAATAAAATATGACATGGAGTCACATTTTCACAATATTTTAAATGTCCTATGCCGCTTTCTAAACATTTCTCTACCGTCAAGCGAATTATTTAATTTTAATATTTTTTCAGGAAACCGTCATGATATAGAGGAATATCTAAAAATATTTGGCCCAAAACAACGAAAAACATTTAAGCAGTTGCAGCGGGAAATCGATAGTAAGCGCAATGTGTATTTGCCAGAAAAAAATACGGCGCTACTCACAGCGGTCAGTATCAACAGTCTTGCCGACATGGCCGGGCGCTTTCTATATCACAAACTTCACACCCAACCGCCTAATCTAGAGACCCCATACCATTCCTTTTATATTCGGGTTATTATCGGTGCGTGTGGGTTTTTATCTTCAAAAATTCTAAACCCAAACCGCAAATGCTTAGGCTACCAAGAGCAGAAAAAACTATATAGCGAATCCCAAGGGAAACGACTCTCGGGCCGTGCCGCTATAAAGCGAGATGCCGCCAAGCTTTTCGTAAAGCACGAAGATTGGCTGATAAAAAAGCTGTCAAAAAAAGACACCCCTTTTAATCGACCCATTTCGCAAATATATCGCGATGACGAAAAACTGGGGTTTTACCTCAGTCATGCCCTTGGTAAGGCTCTTGGCCTAAAATTTTATCAAAAGTTTATTCAGGGTGATAAAACGAATTTGCCCCCTGATTTTCTGTTTTTGATCCCCACTGAAGAATTTTCTGACTTGTGGGAGAATTTCATATTTATTACGCGAACATTAAAATAATGTAATATCGAGCAAAGTTTATCGACAGACTTAAGTCGTCAATGACATAAAATCATTTCTCCACAAGCCACAGAAGTAAATATTAACAAAAATTCACCATAACACACCGAAAGAGGTGATCGCCGTGAAACCACCACATTATAATTTAGATTGCGATTCAAATCTCACTTTGATATAGGCTATTTGATAGCTAGAACCAGGCATCATATTATTTGGATTAAATTACAAGTAAAACCAATTTAACTTAGGGAAATATTAAATGAAAAATATTAGCTTATTCTTCTCAAGTGCCTTTTTTTATCACATGGCTATGTTTAACCTCATGCGGCTTTCAAGCTAATAGTATAAATGAATCTCGACTTTCCGGCACGCCAACCGCCAAGTGTGGCTATGGCTATAGTGACAGCAAAAACAATTATACCTGGTGGTGTAGGCCCCGCAGCTGGTTTTCAAGCTGCAACGGAAAGTCAACCTCGTCATGTACACGCAACCAGATAATATCATTGTGCGGCAGGGACTATATTGTCACCAGCTGCCGCTAGGTAAATTTTTTTAGTCATTTATTTATCAATTAGCATCTTGATAAACCACGAAATTATAATATTTGAACAATTTAGGATGCGACTTCAGAAAAGGCACTATTTTTCTACATCATCAGGCTTTAACTACTATGGGCTTAAACTTATTGGCAGCACATCAGAAAAATTTTTGCTGCAATAGCACTTGATGCCAAATAAGTGACATATTGTACAAAAAACCTACACATTGTAACTGAATTTAAGTGCAGTTAAACATTATGCTGACGCCAGGAGAACTTCCGGGAGAAAGTCATCAGAGACTTTTCCTGGATCCCTGTGGGCTTTTGCGTTTTCAGGCTTAAAGCAGCCTATATTGGGCTTACGCCGCCGTTGGCGTGCGCCATCAAGCACCTATAAAAATTGGACATTTAATTAAAACAGCGGCTATCGGAAAGACCTCATATTGACTTGGTGCACTTATTGCAGAATAAAACAAAAAACACCCTATTTAGGGCGATTGACCGATCTTTAATTTTAGGGGCATGACATGATAAAAATGATTTTCTTGTTCGTATTTTTGCCGTTATTCGGCTGTGGTGAAAAAAACCACAATACCAACGTTGATCAAGAATATAAACCAGCGCTTGCTCTCAGCCCCGAAAATACCACCTTGACCTGTAAAATTAAATTTCAACAATTTTGGGCGATTGACATTACCACAGATACCCCTTCGTTCCTACTCTCTCAAGAGCACGTTATATACAATGGAGAATTTGCAAGCACCCTTCAGGATGGCCTGGATTTAGATTTATATGCAGATAATATGAGGCAAATGGAGGCTGAGTCTCGCGAAAATACCCTCGCCAGCAGCCCAAACATTAGCAACTTCAAAGTAAATGTGTCTGTTACGGATGAAGAGGGGGAGTGTGAATATAGGGATAATAATTTTTATCTATCACTAGAAACACATGTTGTCGTTAGAGATCTTCCAAGAAATTTAACCAGCACCACAAAAACCTGCGTAAATTTTGCAGAAGCGGAAAAGAAATTAGATTTTAAAATTTCACTAAATTTTGGACCACAAAGGAGGACAACAGGTGTATTAGAATCGGGCCTAGATGACTTTGATACTTTAAGTGTATTAAATTCTGAGGCACCGCCTATTATTTTCAATTTTTCTTGTAAAATAAGCAAAGTTAACCCCGATTTATCGGCAGCCACCCCCACGGATCGTGATACGGCGACAGCGTCCGAATAATAGGCGTTAACGCAAACCCTTTACCCATGTCTCTACAATTCTATATATATTCCTAGCAATAACATCTTTTTGACTGGTGAGAAATGAATCAGGATGAAACTGCATCGCCATGACGGGCGCTAACTGCGGGTGCCTGTACTCTAAAGAAAGAATTTGCCCTTTCTCATCATGACCACTTATCACCCAGTCCGGAGATAACAGGGGTTTGGCGTCCCCAGAAAGGCTAAGAGAGTTATACACGCCCACCTCTAAAGAATCAGCCGCGATGTCCTGATATAAACCCAAAAAATCATTTATTATCACCCGCCGCTTCTTACCGTGCATGGGTTCCTTAAGTGGTTCGACCTTAAACCCTAAATGAAACCCAATAATTTGGTGACCTAAGCAAATCCCAAGCAGCGGGACTTTAAACATGATTTTTTTAGTGAGCTTTAGAGTAGGCCGGGCATCCTGCGGGGCGTGCGGCCCTGGAGAAAGGATAAGAAGATCAAGCCCCGCCTCATCCACAAGTGAATTCATTGCTTTTTCATCTTCAAAATTCACAATGCGAATATTTTCGATTTGGGGAACAACCAAAAGCCAATCGACGACATTATGGGTAAAACTATCATTGTGATCGACGAGAACAATGTTTAACATTTTTTTGCGGCTCAAAGACTCTATTTCAATATCGCCATACCACGCAAATAACTGTAGGCGAGCTTGACGGATTCATCTTGCTGAAGGTTTTTGGGCCATTTATCCATAATTTTTTCTAGGGTCTGGTTACTAGAAAAATCGCTGAGATCATGGGCTTCAATATGCCCCTTTAAATCGCTTTCCTTGAGAGGCTTTCGAGGTTGCTTAGTCCCTGTCACAGCTTTTGTCATATTTAATGGGATATCAGGCGATATACCCCTTGCTTGGATGGAACGGTCGTTAGGAGTATAATAACGCGCAATAGTTAACTTTAAGCCCGCACCATTGGGGAGTGAAATAAGCGTCTGCACAGAGCCCTTACCAAAGGTAGTTTCTCCCATAATGATCGATCTTTTATGATCCTGAAGGGCACCGGCAACAATTTCTGAAGCACTTGCAGATCCTGAATTAACTAGGGTTACGATAGGAAAATCACTAAATGTCCCCACTTTGCTTGCAAATTCGCGCTCGACTTTTTTGGTATCCCGCCCTACCGTGGAAACAATAATACCAGACTCAATAAAAAGATCGGAAACCTTTACAGCCTGATCTAAGAGCCCGCCAGGATTGTCGCGCAAATCAAGAAGTAAACCCTTGATGGCCATATTTTTTGCGGATTTTTGTAAAAATGAGCTCAATTCTTCATAAGTATTTTCCTGAAAACTTGATATCCGGGCATAGAGGATTTGCTCCCGCAAATCTGCAGTACGCAGTGATTTAACATTGATAATTTCCCTGACGAGTTTAAATATCAGTGGTTTCTTTTCTTTGACGCGCTTTATGGTCAAGGTCATTGTACTCCCTGGAGCTCCCCGCATAATGTCGGCGGCCTTGGTGGGCGTAAGTTTTGCCACCTCAAATCCATCTATCGCCGTAACTTCATCTCCGGCTTGGACGCCAGCCTTTTCAGCTGGGCTATCTTCTATGGGGGAAACAACAATCAGTTTCTCGCCTTCTGGAGAAACAATAATGCCCACTCCGCCAAATCTCCCCTGCGTACCTGTGGTCAAATCCTCAAAATCTTTTTTTGTCATCAAAACCGTGTGCGGATCAAGTTCCCCAACCATTCCTTTCAAGGCACTAATAACAAGATCATCTTGATCGACCTTAGACTCATCAACATAGAGATTTTCTAAAAAGAAAAGTCCCTGAGCCAAAGACTCCAGCGCCTTATAGCGCGCGCTTATTTTTGCGGCATGAACGTTTTCATCTTCTTGCTCCCCACCGGAAATATTGCCCGTCGTCCC
Source organism: Oligoflexia bacterium (assembly GCA_030432875.1). Lineage (GTDB taxonomy): Bacteria > Bdellovibrionota_B > Oligoflexia > Oligoflexales > JAGOVF01 > JAUILP01. The sequence goes on from JAUILP010000013.1 coordinate 47,851, forward strand.
GTCCACTGACTCAGGAGGAGGGGTAAGCTTATCATTGGGCTCCGTCTCTGCTGCCCATAAATAATGCGGCAATAACAAGATAAAACCGAGAAAAGCGAAACTATGAATGCGCATTGAAACTTCCTTGTTCTATTAAAATGATTGCAAATACGGCACGGAAAAATAGCCACCAACTCTATACTTAAGCAAAGGGTACTTTAATACTTAATAACCGAAGTCCCTTTACCCCAAAAAAATGTTCTCCATTGAGTTTACCTGAAGAAATCGAAAAGGCTTAGAAAAAAATCCTCTTTAGCGCGCTATACAGACATCTCACCCCAAATTTGTGGGGAACAAGACATGGGGGGGGGGGGGGGGGATAGAAACACAGCAGTTACTTTGGGGCACTTAAGCATCTTTTGGGAATAAGCAATGAACAAAACCTGACCTTTACAAAGCAGCACTCCGCGGCTTTTTTTCGGGTACACAAAAGAGTGTAAGTTTGCCCGGAGGTTTGGCTAGCGATTTATTTTTGTCAGTATATTTGTCGCTAAAGATCGATCACCTACTTGCAAATCTTTTTGAGCAAGATAGCCTTTTAAGATTTGGGTCGCCTCTTTTTTCTTACCCATTTTTAAGTAGTGCTTACTGAGAACCGCCACTGGTTCTAAACACTTATTGCAATTATGAATGGCTTTTTTAAAGACATCTTCTGCTAATTTATTTCTACCAGTCTTCTGATATACCCTCCCCATGCGCATCAAGGAAAGATAAAATAATGAATTTTGTACCAGCGCTTTTTGGTAATACTTTTCCGCGAGTTTGAGTTTTTTTTCTTTTTCGTAGGTCAAACCGATGTTGTGAAAAATCCGTTCGGGAAATCGGTATTTCGTCTTGTCACCTGCCGCGAGATTCTTAAGGGCTCCCTTCAAGGTTTTTCTTGCCTGAGGAAATTGGCGCGCTTCAATTTGCGCAGAACTCAAATTTAGCGCAGCACTAGGACTTGGCATCATGTTATAAGATTTTTCAAGATATGAAATTGCCAAAATAGGATTTTTAAGGGCCATTTGCGTCAGGCCCATAAGCATGTGCAGCTCAGCTTCTTCAGGATATTTATTTAGAGCAATGGCCAGCTCAGCATTAGCCTTTACGGCCTCACCCGACTCCAAATAGTTATAAATTAGGGCCTTTTGGGCCTGAAGGGCATTACTTTTCCCCTCTCCTTTCTTTTGGGTATCAAGGCTCGCACAGCTCTGCAGCGCAGAGACCATAAAACTAAGCGTTATAGCGAAAACCAGATAATAACAGTTAGGAAAAAGATTTAAAGATTTTTTATTATTGGCCTCGAAAAGGTCTAACTGGCACATAAAACTACCCCTTTTTAATTAATAACCACTAACAGAGTAAAAATAAGCCCAAATTACCGCTAAGCTTAGAAAGAAATAAATTGTGTTGAGGTCTCCTAAAGTATATTTTATATCATAAGCTGTTCGGAATAAATGATTGGGCATGTTGCAAATGGTCTTTTTAAGTTAAGGCTCTGTGTTAATACAGCAAATAAAAATAAAATGCGTCCTAATCAAAAGGTATATTTTATATGCAAAACTCAGATGACTCTAAAGAGAGCCCCAAAACAATAAGTGGAGCAGAGACTGCTGCCAAAAATGAGTTATTAATTCAGCTCGGTAAAAATTTGTGCGCTGCACGGCTGGCAGCTGGTTTATCGGTTAAACAAATTTCAGAAACAACCCGAATAAATAGTAGTTTTATTGAGTCCATTGAACAAGGAGACCTAAGCCAACTTCCGGGACTCGCTTTTGGCAGAGGGTTTATTGACTGCATTTGTAAGGAACTAAAGATAGAGCCAAAAAGCTTCCTAAATCTTTATGATGACTACATTAAAAGCAACCAACTCAATGACTTCAAAACTCTCGATCCCTGCAATAGCAACCACATTAGGCAGTCTTCAGATGAGAAGAAAACCTTAAAGAATTTGAATCAATTTTGGAGTCCCTCAGAAAAAAACCGCGGCTTACTTAAAAATGGCGGCAACTATGTCACCTATTCCCTTTATTTTGCTGCGATTCTAGGGCTTTTCTTGATCACTTTTTCCTATTTTAAAAAAAATAAGCCCGTTACCCCAAATTCCGTCGTATCAGAATCTACAAACTCTATGGCACCCATCCCCGCTAATGAGATTGAAACTTTTACCGTATCTGATATCGCGGACACCCAGACAGAGGACCTCGCGCCCGTCGATTCAAACGGCGTGAACAGTCGCGTTGAGCCCCTAGCCCAAAATACCGGCAAGATTCCCGCGCCTGAAAATGCCCCAATCAGCCCCACTAAGCCTCAGGTGGGTGAGCAAAAAACCTCACCGTCAGATTCCGCAGAAGATGAAAACCCCGCACCCACGGCTCAGGCTAAGACAACCGCATCAAAAAACACAATATATATTAAAGTCTTAGAGCCTTCAGATATCCGCCAACGCTGTGATGGAGGCGGTTATCAAACTAAGCGCTGGGAGCAGTCAGGTGAAATATCTTTTAATGCCGCCTGCGAAATAACTCTTTTTGATGCCGCAGCCGTAGAGCTTACTTTTAACGGTGCGCCTCTGGGCAACCTCGGCAATAAGAATATACGTAGAAATTTAAGCTTTTCAAACCAGCCGGTTAAATCTGCTGCCACACAAAAACTCTAAGCAAAATATTAAGGCATAAAACTTGGCCTCCTTGGTTTTATGTGGCGATTATTTAATGTAATAATAGAAATTTTTTACCATTCGTCAAAACCTGATTTTTCAAAAGAACTTTAGTTTCGCTAACGCTCACCGAAAAGTTTTTTAGAGCTTCGGTTCTAAAGTGTGCGTAGATAACCAGAGCAGAATGCTTTGCGCGAAGATGGTTGATATTGTGCGACCCATGGATGGGTCAAAATACCAGGAGGGTATTTTAATCTTCTACTTTATCTATAGCCAATTTTTTTGCTACAAAACCGCAGAAACCTTTCTGCGGTTATTTTTTTTTACCCGCGCACAGTCTATTATTAGAGCCTTATTAAGCAATTTTTTTGCATAGGAAAATCTTTAAAAATGCCCTATCTTAAGGATACTTCTCGGTAAGAAAATCGGGGCGTTTATTCTGTAACTAGCAAGAAAGGCCGCATGCACACCCATAAAATTGCTACCCTCATTTCAATTGATGAGGCCATGAAATATAGAGCGTCATTGGGCACCACAAAACGCGTTGCGTTTATCCCTACCATGGGCGCACTCCACCAGGGCCACCTGAGCCTTGTGAGGAGAGCGCGAGAAGATAACTGCCTGGTCATCGTTTCCATATTTGTCAATCCCACTCAATTTGGTCCCAATGAGGATTTTTCAAAGTATCCACGCACATTAGAGCGCGATGTTTCCCTACTTTATCAAGAAAACATTGAGGCCTTATTTTTACCTAACACAGCAAACATGTATCCGCCAAATTATAGCACTTATATTTCGCCACAAAGTATGGCGGCTGAGCTATGTGGCAAAACCAGACCACAACACTTTCAGGGTGTTTTAACTATTGTGTTAAAGCTTTTCAACATAATCAGACCACAGGTTGCCTATTTCGGAAAAAAAGATTATCAGCAATTATTTCTCATAAAAAAAATGGCTCTTGACCTCAATCTGGACATCGATATTGTCGGTGTAGAAACCTCCCGCGACCACGATGGCTTGGCTCTAAGCAGCCGCAACCAATACCTAACCAAAGAAGAGCGTGTGATCGCACCACAAATTTATGCTGCCTTAAAAAAAGCAAAAGAGCAGGCACAGAGGGAAACCAAGTATAGAGATCCCGATCAAATACTAAAGGTTTTTTTAAAATCCCTAGAGCCTTATCCAGAGCTAAAGCTCGAATATGTAGAAATACGTCGTCAAGAAGACCTTACCCAAATCCACGAAGCATTCTTAGAGCCTGCCGTCATCCTTACTGCAGTTCGTTTAGGATCGACTCGGCTTATAGATAACATTGAAGTTGGTCCCTATGAAGCGTAATCACCTATTTTCAAACATCATCCGCCGTCTAGCGTCTTTACTACGTCCGCTATTTAGGATAACGCTTCACCATGAAAATTTAGCCACTGACTTTGCACTTCTGCCTAACCAGCCCGTGTGCTATGTCATCAAATATCAATCCGCAATTGAAGCCATGCTTTTAGAATCAATTTGTAAACAGCATGATTTACCACCCCCGCACTACCTTCCTGAACCGAGCCTCACAGGCGCTAAAGGAACTTATATTTTTTTACAAAAAAGAGGCTGGCTAAAAACAACCAATAAAAATCCAGCCCCGCCAGCCCCCCTGAATAATATAGTTAGCTATGGAAAAATTCACCCTGAATACAATATGCAGTTTGTACCCGTTCATATTTATTGGGGACGAAATCCTGGCAAAGAAGATTCGGCTCTAAAGCTTCTTTTTTTCGACGATGAGTTCTCGGGATTGGTTCAACGGTTTTTAACCATTATTTATCAAGCACGCCGGGTACAGGTTCGCTTTGGGCAAGCACTTAAACTGCAAGACATCTACAATGATAAAATCTCCGCGGAAGATGCTGCGAAAAAACTAAAACGCATTATTCGCGTTCATTTTAGGAATATTCGCACGGCACTCCTGGGGCCTCAATTATATACGGTAGAGTTGGCTACGCGAAGCATATTGCGCGCTCCAGCAATCAAGCAAGCACTTGAAGATCAGAGCAGACGGACAGGTCAAACCAACAATAAACTGGATTTGCAAGCGCAAAAAATTATTCGTGAAATATCAGCGGACACGTCCTACTCTTTTGTTCGGTTTTTTGATATTGTTCTACCCCGCTTATTTCGTATTCTTTATGACGGCGTAGATATCAAAAATGGTGATTACCTCCGGCAGCTTGCGGAGACTCATACGCTTGTTTATCTTCCGTGCCATCGTAGCCACGTTGATTATCTTTTAGTTGGTTTTTTTATCCATGCTTTTGGTTTAATGAGTCCGCATATAGGCGGGGGTGACAATCTCAATTTTTGGCCTGTTGGCCCCTTACTTCGCCGTGCTGGAGCCTTTTTTTTGCGGCGAAAATTTGGCGGTAATCGACTCTATTCGGCTATTTTTAACGAATATATTCACTACCTCATTTCCAAGGGCCACCCTCTTGCGTTTTTTCCTGAGGGGGGTCGCAGCCGTACCGGATTTCTATTGCAACCCAAGACCGGTATGCTCGCGATGGTCGTTCATAGCTTCCTTAGAAACAGAAAACCCATCGCTCTAATTCCCATATCTATCACCTATGACCAAGTCATTGAAGTGGAAACATACCAAAAAGAATTGTCGGGAAGTAAAAAGGAAAAAGAGAATATAAGCGGACTATTAAAAGCCACCCGAGTGCTGCGAAAAAAACACGGAAAAGCTTACCTAAAATTTGGATCTCCCATTGATTTGGAAAATTACTTCGACGAACACTTACCCAATTGGCGCGATCTCGATGGCGGTGAAATTGTGCGTCCGAGCTGGCTTTCACAGCATGTTGCGGAACTCGCAAAACTCAATTTTGAGCGGATCAATGATGCTACCGTAATAAGCCCAGTCGCTTTGATCGTTGCGATTATCCTAGCAACACCTCAGCGTGCCCTCTCTGAAGATGATTTATTGGACGCCTTTACATTGTTCAAAAATTTTCTTATCAAAGCTCACGACCAAAAACAAATTGAAGTCTCCTGCGACGATCCTCAGGCAGCCTTAGCAAGTGCCTTAACTTATAGCAAAGTCATGCAGCACGGCAGTAGCTTTGGCAACGTATATCATATTTCTGAGGAAGACAGCTTATCTCTGTACTATTATAAAAACAACATTACTCATTTGCTTGCGACAGGCTCGATGATTGCGAGTTTTTTCAGTTACAATGACCATATGAAACGGTCTGAGTTAATCAGTTTTTCTTCCCAAATTGTTGATTTTTTACAGGACGAACTGTTCATCTCCTCACCCAAAACCTCAGCAAATCTTATTGAACATACGCTAAATTGCTTAATTGAATTAAAATTGTTGAATCTGAGTGACACTAAAGAGCTAATTTTTAGGCCACCGCCCCATGAAAAAGCCTTTATGCAGCTGCAAATACTTGCACGCATTGCAGGTGGCCTTCATCAGCAGCTAGCCATTATTGCAACCACCCTTGAAGCGAGAATTTCACTAAAGATACCCACAAGCATAGACGAAATTATTAAGGAAAGTCAAAGCGTTGCAGACCGATTCACAATTTTGGGCGGCATCCCCGGGCAGCATGGCATACCCAGAGATTTTGGTTATGATTTTTATTATGAACTCGTAAAAACTGGCAAAATTTCTATTGATGAATCAGGCATTATCCATGGGTCAGAATCGTTTTTAGAACTAGAAATCGGGCTAAAAAAAATGCTCTCTCCAGACATCGTGACGAGCCTACTGCGGTACAAAGGCTCACTATAAATAGCAATTTGTCTTTATAAAAAATCGAAACATAGATCATTTCCGAGGTAATTTTTGAAACATAAAAAGTCATTCGATGATTTTGAAAATTTGGAAAAATTTGAGAGGATGCGCGGCTCTCACAAGATCAAAACCAAGAATAAAGAACCGTTATTTCTTAATGAAAACCTATGGAAAAAAATTTCCGATAAAAAAAATTTTGCGGCACGCGTTGTTGAAGTCCACAAGCGTTATGCCTTTGTCTCTTCTGAAAAGACGTTGGGGCGCATCAAAACGAATGATGTTTGGTTGGCAACCGTGGCAAAAAAGTTTTTGATTGAAGAACGCAAGGAACGCAATTTTGTTGCCGTAGGAGACCGCGTACTCTGCAGCCCTGACAGCAAAAGGCCTACCACTTCTGGCAACGAGGATGATCTGCCGCGCTGCGTTATTCAGGCCATTGCCCCAAGGTCAAACGAAATTGCCCGAATGGACCCTCTTTTAGAGTCACGACGCCATATTATAGCAAGCAATATCGATACCCTATTCGTCGTCGCGAGCTTGTGGTTCCCTCGGGTGCGCTGGGGGCTAATTGACCGCTATATAGCGCTAGCAGAGCTCGAAAAGATTCCTGTCGCCATCATCCTCAATAAAGCAGATTTATTCAGCAAAGATCACTGCTCAGATAGCTTTATACAAAAAGCAGAGGAACGAATTGCCAATTATAAAACAATAGGTTATCCCGTCTATTTGACTTCGGCCCATCAAAATGATTTTTTAACGTCAAAAGAATATAAACAAATAACTAAGCAAATGAAGGGAAAAATTTCGCTATTCACTGGCCATTCCGGCGTCGGTAAATCTACACTGGTCAATGCCTTTGATCCCCAAATAATTCAGGTGGTTGAACCCGATGAAAATATTTTTTACAAAGGACGGCACACTACCAGCTACACGAGCTTCATTAAACTCGGTACGGGTGGCTTTATTATAGACACTCCGGGAATTCGCAGTTTTAGGCTTCCTAAGGTGTCTCCCCAGGAACTTGCCTATGCCTTTAAAGAATTTCGCCCTTTAATTTCGTCTTGTAAATATCGCCAGTGCTGCCACAATGAGGAGCCTGAATGTGGCATCAAAGATGCCCTCGATGCCGGAAATCTATACAAAGATCGCTACCTGAGTTATCTTTCGATTTTGCTTGGGACAAGTGGCCGCAAGGGACGTCTTCGTGATCAGGAAGATATAGATGTTGATATTGATACAGACATTGAATCCTCTTGAGACTGAATTTGACGCTACAAGCATTGAATAGGATGCAAAAAGCATGTGACGCTTGGAGTTTGGCATTATTAATATACTAAAATGAAACAATTAGGGAGATCTCTATGAACCAAAATTATGGATTTGCTGAATCTGAAGAAATTAAGTTATTAAGAGATACCGTTAGAAAATTTGCCCAGCAGCAAATTGCGCCTCGTGCTCAAGAATTAGATGAAAAAGAGCATTTTTCTGAAGAACTCACGCGCAGCATGGGTGAACTGGGTCTTTTTGGGACGATTGTCAGCACTGACTATCAAGGTCAAGGAATGGACTATATATCATATATCGTTGCCGTTGAAGAACTTGCGCGTGTCGATGGCTCCCATGCCGCGACGATTGCCGCGCATAACAGTCTGGGAGCGGGGCCGATTTATTACTTTGGGAGTGATGAACAAAAGAAAAAATATTTGCCCAAACTAGCAACTGGAAACGCCTTATGGGGCTTTGGTTTGACTGAGCCAGATGCAGGAAGCGATGCACAAAGTAGCAAGACAACCGCACGTTATGATAGCACAACAGATGAGTGGATAATTAACGGGGCCAAAATATTTATTACAAATGCCGCAAGCGATCTCACGATAGGCGTCACTGTTCAAGCTGTCACTGGGATGCTCGCCAATGGGAAACCAGAATTAACCTGCTTTTTAGTTGAAACTCCTTGCAAGGGACTAAAAGCCACCCCGATGAAAGACAAAATGATGTGGCGTGCTTCAAATACAGCGCAGCTTTTTTTCGACAATCTGCGCGTTCCCGCTAAAAATATCTTAGGCACTCTTGGACAGGGATTTAAAATCATGATGAGCACCCTGGACAATGGCCGACTTTCTATAGGAGCCATGGGCCTTGGATGTGCCAAAGGTGCCTATGATCATGCCCTTAAATACGCCCAGGAGCGGCAAACATTTGGTAAACCGATAGCAAAACACCAAGCAATCGCCTTTAAGTTAGCTGATATGGCAACCAGAATAGAAGCCGCCGAGCTACTATTGTATAAAGCCTGTTGGCTAAAGCAAACAGATCAAGCCTTTGAGAAGCTTGCCTGCATGGCAAAACTATACTGTTCCGAGGCTGCCGAGTTTTGTGCACGAGAAGGCCAGCAGATTTTTGGTGGCTATGGCCTTATGAAAGAGTATCCTATTGAGCGTTTTTATAGAGATGCGGCACTTTTAAGAATTGGTGAAGGTACTAGCGAAATTCAGCGGCTGGTGATATCACGATATATAGGTTGCTAATTAATGGCATGGTGTTTGCGATTTTTTTTATTTCTTAGAGTCCACAAATTAAGCATCCTGGCGTTATTGTTAGGCGCCAGTGGATGCGTTTATTTTTCTAATTTTGGCAGCAATCAATATGACGCGAATCCGCTGACCATACAAACCATCAGCCTATTTAACCAAAAAGTCAGCCCCGCGGCTCCTGCGCCATCCTTGAATGGTGATTGGATTTTTCGGCGAAAACGTTTAAGCAAAATAAGCATGGAAATTGCTCGTGCCAAGCCTGATATCCTATTTTTGCAACAAGTTATGCGCAAAAATGACAACCCTTATGAGAATGATATCCTCATCCTAAAAGAAAATTTGCAGGCAAATTATCAGGTTTTTTTGCGGCTTTTTGACGACCATCAAGATACTTTGGAAACCGAATATATGGGCATTCTCGTGTCGCCATCGCTTATAACACAAACAACTGGGGAGGAATCCGATAAAGATTCGACCAGCGCTAACCTACGCCCTTTGATTTTTTCGCAAACAGTTTCTTTCGCGGGAGCCCCGATTCTCCTCATCAATGTTTCCTTACCCCATGAGTCTATATTCGATAATGTCACTTATGAAATTTTTCACGAGAAACTTAAGGAAACTATGTCGCGATTCTCATGTCCTAATCGCGTTATCATTGCTGGATTTTTTCCGGGGGCTCAATTTCTTACCGACTATAAAAAAATGCTCACAAAACTTCATCTCAAGGAATCACATCTCGGACTATGCAAAAGCCAAGAAAGCTGCTTTACCAAAAGCTTACGTAACGAGATATTTCTACGCACGCACAATGGCGAAAAAGAAGAACTTTCCGATCTCATCTTAGTTTCGCAAAGCACCTTAATCGAATCTTCCTTCCGTGTTTTTGATCAAGCTGAGGATGCTGGAGCCTATTTTCGGCGTTTAGGATTTTCTAAAGTGTTTTCTTCACGACGCTTTGGCTGGCAAAGCACGCTGCGGCTTCCTAAATGCGGGCAAAACCTCGATTAGGGAATGCTCCTTTCACCTAAATAAGCTCATTCCAAAAAAGTAGAAATACCTGCCATGATCGCTAACCCTAGATGATCGGGCGTACGCGTCCCTCGCCAGCGACTTAAACAAAACAGTGCATTATATCTTCCGAGGTTATACTCATAGTAAATATTGCCCGCTACACCGACTTCACTTTCCTTGCCAGGATCTTTTTTTGTGCGTCCAGAATCTTTTATAAGCGGCACCAAATAATTAATACCAACACCAACAATTAATGTTTGATCAGGATATAAGCGGTAACGCCTGCCAATATTTTGGGAAAGGAAAAAAAATTTTTCCTCCTTTAGACTCTCATCAATCGGCAGTAACTCGTAAATTCCCGCATTAAGAATAACTTGCCAAACCTCTTTATAATTAAACCCATAGCCAACTGTCGGGTAAACCCCACCCCCTTTGTGGGTTCCTATGAGGTGGCCCACAGGATAGGTGCGCAAAAGACCGAGAGTAACGAAGCTACTACTAAAATCAGCTTCAGCAGCACTTTCAGGAGCCGCAGGTGCTTGTGCTAAGGCAAAAAAGTTTCCGTCAAATAGCATTATGAAAATAAGGATGATTTTTTTAAGTTGTGTGTACAAATCTTTATGCGCTCACTTTGAAGAGGACCCGTGAATTTAGTGTAAAGATAACTTAGCCCATTGCAAATTAGAAATAAATTTATAAGCTTGTATTAAAAGTGTACGCCTAACTTTTCTTAGATCCATATTGGTTGTCTTTTATTTCTCGGTAACGCCTTATCCCCTAATAACGCCGTAGGCACAAAACCCACAAATAGGTTATAATACCTTACAGTTATGCCCTTAGCACTATAAAACCTTAAAAAACGAAGTGATCCCTTTGCATACCTCTAAAAAACCAGCAGATCTATTGGTCTTTTTACTCCTGATAAGCACATTTTTCCCTATTTTTGCGAGCTACGTATTGTTGAGTATCGTGCTTCTACTGATTTTACATCATTACCGCTCACAGCTTTGCCGCCGCCCTTCAATTTTCGCGATAAAGTCTGGATTTGTGCTAACAAAAAAATATCTCTCTCGGGGACTTGCGAAAAATTTAGCATTTTATTTGCTATGTATTTCAGTAAGCACCTGTGTCAGCTATTTCTATTTTTCTGAGCCACCTCAGAGTTTTTTGGCTTGGATTAAGCCTTTAAAACACTATTATTTGAAATTTTTTATAATCTGGATTGTTTTAGATCAAGGGGTAAAAGCTTTTCCAAATCTTTCATCGAAAAAACCATTAATAGAAAAATATCTGACGGGATTTCTAGCGATTCTTTTTTGTTACGCAATAGCGCAACGATGGTTCGGGTTTGATTTAACGCATGGTCTGATGGGTAAATTACCTGAGCACCGTATGACAGGAGACATTTTTCGGGTTTCGGGTTTTATGAGCCATCCCCTGACATTTGCCTACAACCTTTCGATAACTATTTTCACCTGGGCCATAATTTTTTTATTTTCTATTAAAAAAGTTGGTTTTAAAAACAATCTTTTTACCTTGGCTATTTTGTTTTTGTCTTTTTTTCTTCTCTATCTTTCCATGTCTCGGTGGGCCTTGGTCCTCATGATTGGCTTTTTGTTTATCTTAGCGCTATTATATTTGCCTTATAAATTCAAATATTTATTTTTTGTTTTGGCCTGTATCAGTCTAGGAACACTCCTAATGGTTGATAAAAGTTTGCTCATGCGCTTCAAAGAGCTGGGTAATATTCAAAATGTGGATCGTTTTGTGTTTTGGCGCGCCCACTTACACTTGTTTAAACAGTCTATCCTTGTGGGAATAGGGCCGAAAATCACTCCTGAACTACTCAGCGAAGTTTATGCCTCACTTAACTATTATGATAAGATATATTCAGCGCACAATATTTTTATTCAGACTTTAGCTAATTTCGGCCTGATGGGATTTGTGGGATTAATTGGTTTTTTTACCGGTGTTTATAGGCGCCTAAAAAACACCCTTGGTAATCTTGGCAACCCTCAATTTGTCGCCACCATGATCATCGGCTTAATGGTTGCGTCCGGATTAATGCAAAATACGTTACTAGACTCCGAATACTTGTACTGTTTGTTTATAAACATCCACTTACTGGCATTAGCTTCAGAAAACACGGTGGGAGAGAAGCTTAAGAAACATGAATTCCAGCATAAAAATAAACAATCCTGAGCGTATTCGTAGAATTCTTCAAAGAATTTGTGAGTCGAATTTACAAATATTTTTAAAAACCAGCCCTCAGTCACACATTAGTATTAGAGGAACGACCCAGTACTTATACGCAAACAATAACCCACCACAAATGCTCATAACAAAGGTATCTGCACGCGGAATAGAGATATTGAGGGACGTTAAAAATGTCCAAATTGAATTTAGCATGATGTCGACTAAGGTACTTTTTTCCTGCCAGTTGATTAGTATTACGGGAAACTCTCTCTATGTTTCAATTCCAGAACAATTAGTCAGTATTGAACGCAGAAAGAATACGAGATATCCCACGACTATTGATAATTCCCCTTACATGAATCTGGATTTTCTTAACGAAAATTATTGCAAGCCTCTCTCTATGCCGGTAGTTCCTTGTTACGACTTTTTAAAAAATCGTTTGCGCGTCGCAGACCTTAGCCTTGGGGGATTTTGCGTCGTTAGCGATTTCCCAATCTTTCAAAATCAACTTGAAATCGGAAAAATAGATATCGCGTCAAAAATGATACTCCCTATGATTGGAGAGTTCATCACGCCAGTAGAAATTCGCTGGGTCAAAAAAGTCAAAGAACATCTTCAAGGCAGCTCTGGGAAAGCCCATATAACTTATAAGTTCGGGATACAATTTTTGGAAGATCAATTGACAAATGAAAAAAAACAAAAGATTTTGCAATTTATCAACATCATTGATTCTGCACAAGCCATTTAAATTGGGAATTTAATAATGTTAAAGATTAGAAATACCTTTCAATTTATTGTTGTCGTCCTTTATATTTTAGTTTCTGCTTGTTCTTTTAGCAAAAGCGCAGGCTCAGACGACGCGCTTGAAGAAGAAGCTGAAAATAATCTTAGCTCCGGAGATGAAGTAGAGACACCTTCCAACCATACTAAAAAGAAACCGCGCAAGACTGACCTTGATAAAATAAATTTGCGATTAGCTCAGCTTTGGACTCGCCTTGATGACTTGGAATTGCGGGTCAATCAAACAATAGAATCACAAAAAGTTCTTGAAAAAAGTTTGTTACTTGGTATTACGCCCAAGTCGGTGAGTTCTAATGGGTTCTCCTCTGGAGATGCCCAAGAAAATACCCAAAGCGCGGATATTGCTTCTGTTCCCAAGGAATCCCCGCCACCTCAAATTGAACGAGCGAATGAAAACTCTCTTGAAGATTTTGAGTCTTCTTTTGCCCAAGCACTTTCCTATTACCGTTCTGGAGACTTTGGCAAAGCCGTCGTTGAGCTCAACCAGTTAAAGAAAATATTTGGCGATCAAGTAAAAGAAGGCATACATCTTTACTGGCTTGGAAAAAGTTGGATTAGCTTAAATGACTTTTCTGCGGCTGAACGTTATATAAAGGATTATATAGATAAATTTCCGGCAAGCCCGCTGATTCCCCGAGCGAAACTTGATCTTGCCCGTGCAAAATATCGTGGTGGCAAGGCCAAACAGGCCGTTTCACTCCTGAAGGGAATCATTGATGATTATCCTGAAGAAGATGTTGCAGAAATGGCCCGCTTAGAGCTAGAAAGACAAAGGCGAAATTGATGAAAGCGTGTCTAAATAATAAAACTTTAGTATTAGTAGCATTGATAATCTGGTCTCCTGACGCTATATGGGGCCAGGAAAACAATGCTCCTTTTGAAGCTCTGGCTGCACCTTCCCAGGCTCAATCCCAGGTACAGAGCGCAAATAATGCGCCTGTAAATTCGCCAAATACCAAGAACATAAATGAAGCAAATATGGGGCAAACCATAAATTCTGACGATGAGTTTTCTGGAGCAGAAAATGACTATACCTTAGACGATTTTTCTACGGCAGTTCAAGGGGAGGATGATCTTCCCGGTAATACAGAATTCAATGATACCGAGTCAAATGATACTCAAATGGTCGAGGAAGATTTATTTCTGCCCGAAGGCGAAAACACTGTTCTTGAGGCTGATGATACGGTCCAAATAAATAATGCCTCGGGTAACGTGAATACCAATGTGACTACTAATGAGCAGACGGCCAATACTCAAATTTTTACCTATACAAATAAGCCCGGCAACCCCCAAAATAATGCTCCCAATGCGGCCCCACCTTCGCCCCCGGTTACCCAGCAGCCCGCACAAAATATGAATGCCGCTTTACAAATTGGCGATAAACCACTCAATGCTGCCAATAACTCCTTTACACCGCCTGAACCTAATACTTATTCTCCCCCACCACCACCTGTTCCTGAGCCTGCCGCCGTGCCTGTTGCAGCTCCAGTATCGCTAAGCGAAACCCCTTATACTCAACCACCAATAATCCTAAATGAAGCTCCTTTGCTGCCTGGCTCAATAAAGGAGCTCAATGAAGCCGAGGCACCGGCTGAATATACTATAGAGCGCGGGGATACTTTGTATGATATTTGTGAACAACTTATCAATAAACCCAGCTATTGGCCAAAACTTTGGGCTCTCAATCCCCATATTAAAAACCCCCATTTTTTAATGCCGGGGGTAAAAATCAAGTTCTTTAATCCGTCTTCTGAGGTCTCTCCCCATTTGGAGATTTTGCCGCAAGAAGACATCCCCATTGCCGCAGAAAATATTGAGCAAATAATCCTGGGGGAGCTCATCCCACCCATCCATGTCGCCGCCAGTACTACGGGGATTCTTTCTGGTGAAGAATTAGATGCTCTGGCAAATTATGCTCCTCTGTTACTCACTGCGGGAAAGGTTTATAAGTCAAATGATTTAATTACGAGAGTACCTGCCTTCGTTTACGAAGATGAAAAAGAACCAGTTGGTTACGTATATGCGGGAACTGAAGGGAATAATCTATTAAATTTTGGCGAAAAAATGCTTATTGAAATAGAAAGCAAAATTGATGTAGGGGCGTTATATTCGATTTTGCGCGAAGATGAGTCCTATGATGGGGAAGGGTACCTTTATTACAATGCAGGAACAGTCAAAGTTAGCCAAATTTTAGCAGATGAAGACATGGCTATCGGTCTCGTTACAGAAACAATGACCGGGATTAAAGCAAACGACATCATCGTGCCTTATATTTCCTCTGTTCGGGTTATAAGCAACATCAGTCAAGTCGGCTCTCTTTCTGACACCGATGCCGAAATCGTTGCTTTTGAAAAGATGGAGCAGGAAATTGGTGCAGACGGCAATTTTGTGGTGCTAAATAGAGGTGCGAGGTCCGGCATTACCCCAAACCAATACTATGTCATTAGACAGCGTGCAGGGTATTGGTCGATGAATCGCTCAGTGGATATCGATAATTTTTTTGAAAATGTTGGCATCGTGCGCATTATTGATTCTACCCCCACGGGTTCGGTGGGATATGTTGTAAAAACAAACGGGGAAATTCGCCGCGGTGATTTGGTTGGCACAAAACAAATGTAACGAGTATTTAATGTATTTCATCTGAGATGTTTTCTTTACAAGCCTCGCCCTGAATTATATTTCCAGACGCATAATCAACACGCCATCCAATCTGACTTTCGACATAGGATAAAAATAGCCTTTGAACGTGCCAAAAGGCTGCATTAGGTCGCATCGTAGAAAATTTTTGGCTGCCGATGCTACGTATGGGCACCAGCCCTTTTACCGTAGAGCAAACGAATGCTTCATCATATTTGGGAAGCTCATCAAAATATAGCGTTGCTTCCTGACAGGGTATGCCCGCATTTTTTAAAAGCATCAAAACAATATCTCTGGTCCGCCCAGCATAATAAGAGCCTTGAATAGAAGGTGTTTCAAAGGTGTAAGAATCACCCATGCGGGTCAGAAAAAAAATGTTGGCTGTGCTCGTTTCGTGGATACGACCGTCATCACCAAGCCAGAGAATATCATCAAAACCAAGGGCACGAGACCTTAATAGCTCTCTAATAGATGCCCGATAGGCCCATGGTTTTATATTTTCCAAACATTCACCCGCCGCCACACGTGAAATAGGATTTAAGGAAAGCCCCGATTTTACAACTTGCCGGTGGTCCGGTGCCGGAGCCGCTATAATAAGTTTATGACTTTCAGAGCTGATGTCATCAAGTCCCAACATCCCACCACGGTAAACCATTATACGAAAATACGTTTTAGCTGCTGATACTTTGGGGAGCATCACCCCTAACTCAAACAGTATTTCATCCTCAGTCCAAGGAAAATCTAACTGCAGGCTTTGGCATGAAGTTCGCAGCCGCCTGATATGGGCAATTGGATCAAAAATATGACTTTCAAAGGCCACCACCACCTCGAAAACGCCGTCACCAAAGAGAAAACCACGGTTGAGGAATGCTGACACATTGACATCACCGTCTAAGGCTTTGCCATCGAGACTGACATAAATAGCCATGAACTTTACCCTATTATCTTGATTTATCGCTTGTTATTAGATACTAAGAAGCCTTAGACAGTTTAGCGCATTTTTTTAATTTTTTGGGGTTAAATCTCTATATGGCTCAAGATCAGGTCACAAACGGAAAAAAAGTTCATATGATTTCTTTGGGTTGCTCCCGAAACCGCGTAGATGCAGAGGTCATGCTAGGGACACTCGGTCTTAAGGGTTACCGCGTCATTGAGGAGCCGAAAGACGCCGATGCCATCATTATTAATACCTGTGGGTTTATTGGGTCCGCCAAAGAGGAGAGCATTGAAACCATCCTATCCTGTGGAAGCCTTAAAGAGCACAACCCTAAACTCAAACTAGTCGTTACAGGCTGCTTAACACAGCGGTATAAGTCACAACTCGCCAAAGGATTGCCCGAAGTTGATTTTTTTGTGGGTACGGATGAGTTCCCTCGCATCGGTGAACTTCTGGAGGGAGAACATAAGCCAGGAGAAATATTTGCCAAAAGGTCTCACTATATTTATAACGCTAATATTCCGCGGATAAATACGCTCTACCCTCATAGTGCTTATGTTAAAGTTGCTGAAGGCTGCGAACATCAATGTTCTTTTTGTATTATTCCGGCAATTCGCGGGAAACTGCGTTCACGTCCCATAGACAATATTATTCAGGAGGTAGAGAAACTTGCCGAAAATGGTGTCAAAGAAATCAATCTCATTGCCCAGGATTTGGCCGCCTATGGACGCGATTTAAAAAATGACACTAGCCTCTTGGCGCTCCTAAAGGCCTTGGTTAAAATAGATGGCATTCATTGGATTAGGCCACTTTATATATACCCTGAAAATATCAGCGATGAATTTTTAGAATTTCTCGCAACTGAACCTAAGCTACTCAAATACCTGGATATCCCGGTTCAGCACGCCTCCGACTCTATACTAAAAAGTATGCGTCGCGAAATTAACCGCGAAGGACTTAACAAAATTTTTGCCAAACTGCGTACGCGCATTCCGGACCTCGCCATTAGGACTTCTGTTATGGTGGGATACCCAGGGGAAACAGAAGATGACTTTCGTCAACTCAAAGAGTTTGTCGCAGAACAAAAATTTACCCATTTAGGATGCTTTACCTATTCGAAGGAAGAAGGCACTCTCGCTGCACGTCTAAAGGATCAAGTTGACGAGGCAACCGCCCTGCGCCGCCAAGAAGAAATCATGCTGATACAGCAAAGCATTTCGCGAGATTTTTTGGCTGGGTATGTAGGGAAAGAATTCCCTATTATCGTCGATGGGGTGTCGGAAGAAAGCGATTT
>JAUILP010000101.1 GCA_030432875.1 Oligoflexia bacterium
TAATGGGCTTTAAAAATATTGCTCAAGGAATTCGGACGATTGGATGGATGAATCAAAATTCATTGAAAACCTTACTATCATTAACCTTTCCCGTCATTCGAGCATCGCGAGAATGACGGGACCCTGGTCTTGTTCCTGCGAATTTAAAAATGTCTTGACAGCTTATCATTCCTATGAACTGCGTGTCGCTTCGATAAGATTGAAGGAAACGACCCAGCCCTCATCAAAAAATAGATTATACTTCGATTTAAAGCAATTCGAGTCCGAGCCTTCAAAAAAGCTGCGTCCAGCTAAAAAAACAATACGTCCCTCTTCTTTCCATATTTTAATTTGA
Source organism: Oligoflexia bacterium (assembly GCA_030432875.1). GTDB lineage: Bacteria > Bdellovibrionota_B > Oligoflexia > Oligoflexales > JAGOVF01 > JAUILP01. Next base: position 335 of record JAUILP010000101.1, read on the forward strand.
GAATATATTTTTTTTGAGAAATCATCCCCTTCCAGCATTTCTAAGCTTTCAATGCTATCTTCCCCATTATGAAACCGACAATATTTTTGATCCTTATGAATGTGGCCTATGTCAGGCAAGCTTTTATTCAAATTATTTATGAGTAGGCTTCGTTGTTTTTCAGACTTAAAATAACTAGGATTTTGCCAGCTAAATTCAATATTTTTTAAATTAATAATTGAAGCGAGCTCATCCTTGAAAAATTTTTTAATATTGCTATAGAGTGGCGCTGGTTTTCCTTCTTTATTGATAAAAATAAAATCGCTTGTAAAATTCTGACTGCTTAAATTAATCTGGCCATTGGTTCCTGGTTTGATTGCGTTGGTCAAATTTATCGCCATTTTAATCGAGAGCTGAGTACCCCACAAGGGACTCATGAAATAGAACTTCTGTAATTCCTTTGTTAATTGATTTGCGGCATGATCCTTTGCGGCAATTTTTCCGTGTTGCAAGCAGGTTCTCATAAAGCCACGATAATGAACATTCTCATGGTTTCCTCTTACCAGCTCATCAGCTATTTTTGAACAGAGCATTTTGAGTGAGGTTTTAGAAAGAATAATGGACTCTTTGATGCTTTTGTCAGAAGAAGCGCTATTTAGGCTCATTTCGGATACTTGCGTTCCATTTTCCGGTTGCGCGAGACGAATGTCTTTGTTGTCCAAATCAGGGGCTATCAGTCCTGAGTCTTTATGTTTATTAAGACATGAAATGGTGAAGACAAATAAAAGCGTAGCATCGCGAACTATATTAAGACGCATGATTGGGGCATCCTTAGTATTCTGGGGTATAGTTAATTTTATATCAGAACAACCTCAATGTATAAGGGCCTAATTTCAATATCCCACAACTAGGCATATTTTGTAGCGTACATTCATGGTATTATGAATGATTTTGCCAGTTTCGCAAAAAACACTGGTCTTCTGCGTTGCGCGGCGTTGCTTGGTATACCCACCAGGTTTTGAAAAGTTAGTGATTTGGCGAAGCAACAAAAATCAAGGTAAAATATTTTGGCAGTATAAATTTAGGCAATATTTCGCGTATTAGTGCCTCCAGCATTTATGTATTCCAAAAGCTTACTTGCTTTGGTGTAGGTGGGTTCTTTGGTGAGAGCTAGCTCACAAAATTCTTTGGCTAAATTGATTTTTCCCCATTTAAAGTAGCATAACGCAATATTATAAAAGAGCATTGGCCCCTTATCTTGTTGAGGCAAAATATATTGCGCTTTTGTATAGTGTTTTAAGGCTTCTTCGTATTTAGCTTTTTTTACCAGTTGTATGCCGATGTTATTGAGTTTGGAGGCGACTTCTGTAGCAAGAAAAGAACGTGATAATAATTTTCGCGATTCGTCTAAATTTCCCTGCAAAAATTTTATTTCTGCCAAGCCGTTCATAGCACGACTGCAATAGCTATCGCGAAGAAGGGCGGAATTGAAATAATGTTCCGCTTTTGCTACGTCGTTTTGCTGCATTTTTAGTTCACCCATGAGAACCAGGCGTGAAATGTTATTATTGTTGAGGCCGGAAAGTTTTTCCATAAGCGCCATAGCCTTTTCGAGTTTACCCTGACGGATATAGCAGACGGTAATGTTTTTATAGATGCGATTAAAATTTGGATTTTTTCCCATGGCATCCATCCACACAGCTTCTGCTTCATCATATTTACCCGCAATCAATAATAAACAGGCCTCGGCATCTAGGTATCGTGCGGTGAGTTTTTCGTTAGGGATGTTTTTGACAATAACCCCTATCATCGCCTCTATTTTTTCAATTTCTGCTGCATTTTGATTTTTGATATTAGCATCAAGTTTTGCCTGAATCTGACGCCATGACAGCTCCAGTTTGCTTTCACGTGCGCCACCATTAATGATATTTTCTAGGTCCCGACGCGAAGTGACTAGTTCAGTTTCTCTATTTCTCATGCGCAAAATACGTGAAAGACCGATCTCACTAAAATATACAACATCTTGATGAGTTGGGTCAGTGGTAAGGAGAATTATCCGAGAGGCAACGTCATATGTTGGGTCTACTTCAAGTATTTCCTCAATGGTGGCACCGCCAGTACGTAATTTATTTTCCCAGTGGATGATGATGAATTCGGCACCTTTTAATCGTCCCCAGTTTTGCTTGATGGGGAGATTAGAGGGCAGGCGAACATGTTTTAAGCTGCGCTGACTCAAGGTGGTTGTGACAAATTGCCATATCCAAGTCGTATCATCAATGAGTGCAACTACTTCAGAAAAGGCATTATTCATAAGTGTTTTTGCCATGATGTGTCCAATTTCTCTTATCGCAAGTAATAAATAATCATCTATCAGTCAATTAAATCCATTTTGCTTATTCATAAATTCAATTGCCTGATAAAAAATTAGCCTCAGTTTTTTAGAGTAAATACAAATGATATTAACTAAATATTACTCAAGTCTTCGTATCGGAACAACGCTCTAATACTTAATACCTAAGCCTTTAAGTTTTTGCCTAATTTAAGCCTTCTCTATTTTGCTTTTTAGTTGTTTTTTGGGTTTTACCTAATTTTTTCTTGTGCTTTGCCGAAGTCCCTTTATTGAGGGGGATAGCTTCTCAAAAAACTAGTTTACGTTAAGTCTCTATTTTTTATATTTTGGACTGATTTTATTAGGCACCGCGATAAAAACAATGGATAATGATGCCCAAAAGGGGGACTCATGACTATAAAATCGATCATTGTTGGGGCTGGTGCTCAAGGAGCTCTGATGAGCTACCTAATGCAAAAAAATGGTTTGACATATGGTCTATGGAGTCGAAACGGATTTGTAAGGGCTAATGAACGATTTATTTTAGATGCCAATAAAATAAAAACCTCTCTAAATCCCTCTGTTTTTTCTTGGGAAGGCATTGATTTTCTGTTTATAGCCGTCAAGGCTTATGATCTTGAGGATTTTTTTAATGCGCAGCTAAGCCTGATTAAAAAAGCGAAAGTCAAGGTAGTCCTCGTAAACGGTTGGGTTTTACCAACCCTGAAAAATTTTATACAAAAGAACCATGAACAGATAAGCACCTGGCGAATTGGCGTATCGACTATAGGTGTTTCGGAAATGGAGCCTCGGTCTTATGCTATAAGATCAGCGGGTGGCGGCATTAGCTTTGGTCCAGTTTTGCCCGCGCTTGACCCCTCTTGGAAGGATCTTAAAGAGATAGAATTGGAGCAACGTCTAAAGACATTGTCTTTGGTTGATGATATCGGGCCAATAATTCGTAAAAAATGGCTTTTTAATACGGTCATCAATACCCTTACCGCTGCTTATAAGCTAGAAAATAATGGTCTCCTTGTGACCGCGGCAAATATTCCTTTGCACAAAACGTTTGATGAGGCGTATGCCTTAGGAGAAGAACGATTTTCATTTATGGATTTCAGTCGTGCCGAGTATTTTCGCGATCTTCTCGCATTGATTGAAGCGACCTCTGAAAATGAAAACTCAATGGCAAGAGATATAAGGCTTAAAAAAGATAGTGAGAGTTCTTTTTTAGCGGGTCTTGCCGATGATCCGCAAAAATACCCACTTCTAACAGAGCTGCATAAAAAAATAATAGCTAAAAAATAGGTTTTCGTGACAAAAAATGGGACCAAATATAGGGGGCAGCCTAATAAAAGAGGCTATTCGTGACAAACGATAACCTCTTTGCTGCCTTGCTGTCTTGGCTAAAATTTGTCTGGATATCGGGGGTAAGAAATGCCAGAGCACATGTTGCTATCACTGCTGTCACAGATGATTTGCCGACCCTCTAGGCTACTAAATCCAAGGTCTCCTATTATGGCTCCTTGGTTATTTTTTATATCACCAAATTCAATGACGGTCCCATAGCCTCTGCCGCAACCAAAAGCCATTTTATAGGTTTGTTGAGTACCTGCTTTTATTTTTAATGAGTGAGAGGAGGGGAGACAGTCTTCAGAAGCGTCAACATTTATACTGATATCCTCGATTAGGTTCTCTGCATCGACAAAGACATAATGAACTTGGGGGTCAGTGATCCAGTAAAATATACTGGGATTTTCTAAGCGCTCAGGATAATCGCCCGCTTTTCCAGTGAGGCCATATTTGCCAGCGATCACGAGATCACCTTCAAGAACAGGGAAGTAAGTCTTCATGGTGACATAGATGCCATCGACTTTATAAGGCCCCTTTAACATTGGAGTATGCCACAATTTTCCGCCTCTAGGCGTAAATAAGGCTTCGCCGTTAGCAAAAGTCACGCACCAGGCATGGCTAATAGAAACAATGGATTCTTTAGCGCAAAAGGTCCGCCCTTCTAAAATTGTGCTTTCGGCTTTCGCAGAGCTACCGAGGCCTAGTCCTAAAAGTACCGCTAGAGATAAAAATTTCATGTGATATTCCTTTTTTAAGGCAAAATTGTTGAATAAACATAGATCACTCGCCCTTTATGCAAAGACGGTGCCAAGTTCCCGAAGGATGAAGGGTTATGTGTAACAATTAAACGAGGAGCGTTAGTTTTGATAAAGATAAGAACCATGGATCTTGAAGAGGTAACAGGAAAGAATGAACTTGTAACAGACACTTGGCCTACAGAACAAGAAACGTCTTTGGCGCCAGTGACTAAATCTACCTATGCGAATATTATTAGCCCTTGTTATTAATTTGATGGTAGCGCATCTGCTATCGATGGGCACTCTTCAAAACGAAATCGAAAAATCCTAGTATGTCTTGGTCTGAAGTATTCAGTTATTTCGCATCCGGCTCAGAAATTGCCCCTAGAGCTTTTGCGCCGCGGCTGATTATTATTAGATTAACGGTTTCAAAATCCTAGAGATTTGCAAAAGAATCAAAAAAGTTTTACAAGGTTATATGCAGCGACGGATAAGAGATAAGCCAAGCCACTATAACTGATCAAAACTAACGTAGGCATTTTCCAGCTACCTGTTTCTTTTTTCATAACAGCCAAAGTAGAAAAACATTGGAGTGCCAGCGCATAAAAAACAAGCAAAGCGATGGCGCTGGCTACAGAAAAATCGGTGGCGGCGAGCTTATCTGATAAACCTATGATGTTTTCATCAGCGCCCTCTATTCCAAATAAAGTCCCTAGGGTACCGACAAATACCTCGCGCGCCAGGAAAGAAGATAGTATAGCAACACCAAAGCGCCAATCTAATCCTAATGGTTCAAATATTGGGGTGATGGCACGCCCCAAATAAGCTAACCACGAGCTGCTGAGATTCCCGGACCCATTAGGAAAATATCCTAGAAACCAAACGACAACCGTCACGGAAAAAATAATGAGTCCCGCTTTGGTGACAAAGTTTTTAGCGCCATTTGCTGCGCGCAGAAATAGTGGTTTAAAATGTGGTATGCGGTAGGGCGGAAGTTCCAAAATAAAAGGAGCGTCCTCTTCATTCTTGTAGACGGTGCGGCTCATAAAAGCCGTAACCAGCATAGCAACGATTATCCCAAACAGATAAACAGCAAAAAAAGTAAGCCCTTGCAGACCGATAAAGCCCGCAAACAAAGTTTTTTTTGGTATAAAAGCAGAAATCAGCAAGGCATAGACCGGGAGTCGGGCAGAGCAACTCATGAGTGGAGTTGCTAATATGGTTAGCCATCTTTTTTTGGGTGACTCTATAGTACGTGCTGCCATCATGGCAGGGATGGCACAGGCAAAACCAGATAACAAAGGGACAAAGCTTTTACCCGTCAATCCAAACAAGCTGAGAGGTTTATGGCAAATAATCGTGGCACGCGCCATATAACCAGAATCTTCTAAAATCCCAATGATAAAAATCAAAATAAATATTTGTGGTACAAAAACTAAAAAAGACCCGATGCCGCCAAAAAGCGCTTGTTCAATAAAATCCCGCATTGTCCCTTGAGGCAGTACGACGGTTACTGCGGACCCCAGTGCGGTGATGAGGGCTTCGACGCCATCCATTAAAGGCGTGGACCAGGTAAAAATAGACTGAAAGATGAAAAGCATAATTAAGAAAAAAATAATTGAGCCTAAAATACCGGATAGCAGAAACTGATCGATGCGGTTTTGCGATTTTAAGATAAATCCGGGCTTCACTGCGTATATATCGCAAATTTCTCGCACTCTTGCATTGAGGAGTTTGGTCGAATGCTGTTGGTGGGGTAAGGGAATGTATTTTGGGGGGTTTAAAAAAGCATCGGCAACCAATTCTTTAAGACTGCCCAGCCCCTCGAGTGTTTTTGAAGATATTCCGATGAGAGGAGAGCCCACTACATTGGCTAACCCTTCAAGGTTTGAACCACCAAACTTTTTCACCGAATCCATCATGTTGACCACGAAAATACAAGGTTTTCCCGCCTCTGCGCAGGCTTTTTGTACCTGCAAGCCAATGGTTAAACTTTTTTGCAGACGGGTGATATCGAGGATACAAAGGACAACAAGATGAGGAGAGGTCTTTAGGTGTTCTAAAAACTTCTCTGTCGCGATTTTTTCATCTATAGTAAGCGGGTTTAGCGAATAAATTCCTGGAAAGTCAATAACCTTATAGCCATCCTCCGTGAGACCCTCTTTTATGTCTACCGTAACGCCGGGAAAATTAGCTACCTTCTGTTGAAGTCCAGTTAACCTATTGAAGAGAAGGCTTTTTCCCGAGTTGGGTTTTCCGATCAGGGCAATTTCATTCATATGATTCAGACTTACTTTTTATTTACAATTCAAAATTTTGATGGTTACAGCAGAGGCGATTTCTTTAGTCAGAGAAAATATACTATCACCGATCTGAAAAATTTTTGGCCCCTTAAAGGGCATTTTTTTTAAACAGCTGATAGGAGCATTTTCTTCAAACCCAAGTTCTTCGAGTCTAAGAATGAGCTTCGCATTGAGTATGGGAAAAACCGCGCTAATAAGTGCTTCTTCATTTATGGGGAGTTCCCAAAGGGATAGTGCTTGATGATTCATAGGGTTAACTCAAATCTCCGTGACGCCCATTTAACTGCAAAAGGATACATTTAATGGGCAAAATTGACTATCAAGACTATGTTGCTCGTAAAATCTTTTCTCGCAATCCCGGCCACTCATTAAGGGCAAAATTCTCTTCTAAGTCAATGAGCCAAGTCAAACCACAGTTTTCCTTATCCCACTCTAGGCACGCTTCAGAAATTTTTAGCATTGGCGCCCCAAAAAAGCAATCAGATTGATGAAAATGATAATCCTTATCATTATAAGTGTCCACTCAAAAAAACAGCTTGTTTTAAATCAGCGTAAAATACAATGAAATATCCTGTGATAATTGTTAATTGCATAAAAATCATTATAAATACAGGTGGATAAATCGTCATGCTTTGCGGACTTGTGCTTAAGGGTTTTGGGCTGATGTTATTGTCCCCCCCCCAAGATTTCAATAAAATCATGGTATTCATCTAAAAAGAAACCTTACTACGGTTCCTTTGGTACAAAAAAGTCATCAAAGGTAGAAAGAATCCTTCATAAGGACTCAAATAAATTTTATAAATGTATAAGGCATGTTAATTCAGTATATTTGATGATTCTTGTTAGAGATTTTTTTAAAAATAGGTCTGCGTTTAATGAAAAATAATTTTGGTATTTTCTTCTGTCTCTTTGTTTTCAACGCCTGCACGGCGATTTCATCTAAAAAGAATATGAACTCTGATTCACCGCTTGCTTACAAGGGTTCGATAAAATCTCAAGATCAAAAGAAACAAAAAGAGACACCAGCATCTGAAGAAGCAATGAACAATCTTCTGGAAGAAAATGTTCTTTTACCATTAAACCGAGATTTCTCTTCAGGCCGATATCAAGGTGACTACCATCCCCAAAATTGCCATGCCTATTTTCCATGGCGAGGACGGCCACTCGGTATGGTCACCGTCTATGGGAGTAGTCCCGAGGGGAGTACCTATTTATGGAATAGTGTCCTTAGGACCCGGTTAATGGAAGTCAAAAATGCTCCCCACCTTCATCCTCCTTTGACGGATTTGGTAAATAATCACCACCATGAATTTGAAGAGATACTAAAACGTGGTTCCATTGTTGCTGTGAATCCCGCTGATATCAGTAAAGACCTTTGGTACGATATTTATGCCTTGTGCGGTTTTGTAACAAAAAAAGTTACCCTAGATACGGGATCTTACGACCGCCTTGGTGAGGTGTTACAGGGGGTTTTTGGAAAAAATGATTTTTCCTATTTTAGTGGTAATGATGCAGCTTTTGTAAAATCAAAAGTCAATGCTCTTAGGTCTACTATTCTCAGAATGATTGGTACAAAAATACGGCTTCAGTTTCTTGATGATCAAAGCCAAAATACTTTATCTGGCGCTTCAGACGAAAAAATTTATGTCAACGAGCTTGAAGATCTCAGTGGGCCGATATACGAATTTGTCATCATAGATGTCTATACGTTTTATGATATGTCACGTTCTATGGGGCTTTTTAAACATTTAAGTCCCGACAATCCACATATACATTATAACTCAACGTTTGTCAGCGACATGCATACAGTCTGGCTTATGAACAATTTAGGGATTATGTATTCGACTACGACCAAATATGCTGACTTAGAGAGACGGGCCGTTGCTGTTCCCTATTCATTAAATTCTCAGGCTTTTACCAGAAACCAAAATTGGGTATTTGCACCTGATAGCCAAAAAGCAAAATTTGTCCTGGCTGAAAACCGTTTAAGGGCAGTGCTCCCACCGGCGGTCATACGCATGGATGCTACCCAACCAACTCATGCTTCCGTCGGCTCCGTCGAGAGCGTACCAATTACTGCGAGCAACCTGTGTAGCCCTTACCGCTATGGCCGCTGTTATTTTTGGACCTGTGCCCCCGACCACAATGTTTACCGCTGTGACATTAATCACCAAAAACAGATGTGGTCTTGTACAGCTGGGTGTGCGGCGCAAAAACCTGGTGAAAATGATTTCTGCAAAGGGGTAAGTGAAAGTGAAAAACAAGAAAAATTTTTATTTTCAGATGGGACCGTTGCTGACAAGACATCCTGTCAATAAAAAAATTCCCTGGGGTTAACTAACGCCAGGGAATTAATGGGGGTGTGCTACTATAAGCAGCAACAACTAACAATTTTTTGTAGACTTATTATTGGGCGGTCATATTATTTTCTGTTTTTTTTAATTTGTTATAAAAATCGTAGAGATCCTTAAGATATGTAGATACAAAATTGATGGGTTTCGAGATGCCTTTAGAATCAATTTTCTCGAACCAAAAATTCTTGTTGCTTTCGGCACATCCGCTGAGATCATAAGTCGCGGAAAATTTATAGAAAACACCATAAGCCGTCAGGTTATTTGACAGGCAATATTGAGTAAGTCCTTGTTTGGAAAATAAATGCTCACCTTTAAGATCGTCTGCTTTTTTCAACTCGACATAATTTTCTAGTAAACGTCCAGAGAAAGCAGCCCTCATATCGCTGGCACCCTTAAATATGCGTGGACTCATAAGATACTGATGTTCATTAGCATCCAAGATGTTGCCTACGAATGGCACCATATATTCAGAGTAACCCATCATCCTTTGTTCTCCATTATACATTCGCATCTCTTCTGCATAATGAGTTTGGTAAAGTGCTGTCACATCGGAGGTTATATCCATAGTCCAGATTTGATAGTCCGAAACGATTTCCTGGGGAGAATTCGCAGGTCTATTATCAGCTCGCCAAGCTTGATCTGCGCATTTTTTCCATTGAATAGAATTTATGCCATATTCCCTGACCCAAGTTAGGCAGTGTTCATTCTCGCTATTGTGTTCCCCTCTTTTAATAAGAAAGGGGCCGCCTATATTTGCTAAATCGGCATCACCCTTGACACTCGTCTCTGAACTAGATGAACCACAGCCAGATAAGGCCAAAATTGATGAACAAAGAAATAACGCGACACAATTTTTCATAATAAAGCTCCTGTAAAGATATGTGAAAGAAATCGAATTTATTCCTAGCCAATAGTCAAAATTCTTTTACGCATTATACTAGTGCGGCTTTGATAAAACATGGGCATTCCCAAAAATGAGATTAAAAGCGCTCCCATGTGGGAACAGGAGAAAATGGTTGTAACTAACTACTCATCGCCTGCGCGGGATTTGCTCGCAAGCTTGCAAACCCGCTTCAGCGATGGATAATAAGGTCTCAATGGCATGAGCGGCCTATGGTATATGGGGTGTAGAAATAAAAAGATATAAATA
>JAUILP010000183.1 GCA_030432875.1 Oligoflexia bacterium
TTGGCCAGGCCGCACTAAGCTGCAACGACGCCGTGTTTCGCCCAGACCCACGATGCCGTCTGAGCTTACGCCTAGGCTGACGAAATCGACTAGGTCCACGCATTAATGTGAGTACAGGCCCTAAATAAACGTTGCCTAGCACCACTTTTTATTGATATCAGTGACCTTGAGTGGCTTTCCATAAAAGCTCTCGGTCAGAGTAAACCACAAATCGATATCAATGAAGGTTCTATGACGACAAAAAATTCTACAATTCTATCCCTATTATTTATAGCAATCACAAATGCTAACTGTGATAAAATTCTTGCTGCGCCCATACTTTCTGATATCAATACCGTTTTAGTTGATCATGAAGATCTAGAACCCATCCGAGATACTCCTTATAAAAAAATTGATGAAATCCTACTGTTCGCAGGAAGCCAAAATATTTTGCCCTTGCAGATGGAACTTATGAAAGCCCTGCCTGATGTGACCTATTATGTTTTGCCTGCAGCGGCCAACAAAATTGATGAAGAGTTCTACCGCAAAACGATGGCTGAAGCTAATGTTGTGGCACCGGTCAATTTTGTGAAATTTAATAAACCACTCACGGACTGGACTCAGGACCGCGTTTTGCGTTTTCGCCACCAAAAAACAGATAAAAGTGTTATTTTGCCCGTTTTGACAGATACTCTATTCTTTAATGAATTCGCGCCGTTTGAAATTGGTGTTCCTCGAGCTCTCGAAGACCAGTATCCTGAAATATTTGAACGCTTTGAACATCATAAATATTATAGCGAACTGGTGGTCGATTCTAAGTCAGGTGAAGTGTATCCCTATTCGCCGTATTATGCGCATTGGTTTCGTGGCAGTGTTTGGAATATAAGCTATGGTGATGGCGGCGACCGATTTACGACCGAATCGACCATGTTTGTCGGGGCTGGCACGTTAAAGCAGATGCTTTCGCACTTGAAGAACCATCTTGACGTTTCTTCCCAAGAATTTAGTCTCAAAGGTGAGGCGTGGCTAAAAAGGATTTTTAAAGTCAAACAAATCGTTCCTGTTGGTGATGTCGATCCCGCTAAAACCTATATGTTTCATGTTGATGTCTTTCTTACTGCTTTTGAGGATGAATTGGGAAAAGTGCAGGTTATTTTGGGTTCGCCGCGAGCAATGATCAATGATCTTTTTGGTGGCAAGAATTTAGAAAATTTGCCCGATTGGATCAATAAGGATCAGTCGCGCTGGAAACAGCGCCTCGCCTCTTTTGACAAAATTAAAGCGGATCTGATTTCGAGAGGCTTTAGCGTTACAGAAATACCTATGATTTTTCTCAACCTTTCAACCGGAATGACCGGTAGTTATCCCGTCATAACCTTTAATAATGGCCTGCTCACCAATAATAAGGGTGAAAAAACCTTCCTATCAGTTGATTTTAAATTTGGGCAAGTGGATATCGATCACACGATAAGCCGTGCCCGTAGTATCACCGCAGAGCGTTTAAAAAAAATTGGTTTAAACGTCATTTTTCTTGGAGGTGGGGAGTATTCGGCGGCAAATGGTGGTCTTCTGCGCTGCACCGCTGGAATCATCGGCCAACATTGAGGTGAAGAAGACTGTATTCTCGCGACAAGAGTCTTGCCCTAAGTTATATTTATAAAATAACGTAATATCAATATGCTGGGACGTGAACGCCTTTTTTTTGACCACACCTAGAATTTGCTCGTACTCTTCAGCGCTCAATGGTTTAAGAACTTGCAGGATTTTTGCTGCTTTTTATCCCTCTAACTATTAAATAGACCGTGTTGATTTAAATAATTTTTTAAGGGAGAAATTTATGAGGGCGCCAAGCAAAGCGCATAACTGCCAGCTGGTGAAAATCCAGCGCACGCAACGGTTAGCCACCAGCGTGGAACTGAATTCCGCACTTAGAGGATGGTAAC
>JAUILP010000184.1 GCA_030432875.1 Oligoflexia bacterium
AAGCGCTGAACAAAAGTTATCAAACCGGCTTGCAGCTGCTTTTTCTCGTAGCTATGGCTTTTGGCCTTGTTGAAGTAATAGCGCCTGATTTCATTAACAGCAATTTTGTTGATCCTAGCTGTCAGCTTGGTATTCGATGCACACCAGTATCGCAGTGGAATCGGCAGCGACACTACCCACTGGCGGATATTTTCATCAGGCAGAACATGATCTGTCAGAAAAGCCGCCGTCTCACTCATTCGCCGGCCCAGACATGAAGGACAGAAACCGCGCTTTTTACAGGAAAAACCCACCAACAGCTCTTTATGACATTCACCGCAGCGGTAACGCAAAAATCCATACGCCAATATCCCGCAACGCAAAAAGTCTCTAAACTCCCCCACCACGTACTCTGGAAAGCCTTTAGCTGAGGGGTCTTGGTGAAGGTTCTGTAAAAATGTTTCGAGATTTTCCTGGATCGTCTTGTAAAGCAGACTCTCTGACGGATTGCGCGGCCGGTAGCTGAAATCTTCGTCGTTATTGGTAGCGTTAGCGGTCATTGCCACAGTTTGACAGTCAAACCCAAGTCATGAGAGTGACATTTAAACCTTCTGAAGGGAACTAAGCTCATAGTGCTTAGATATCAGGATGCGGCAACGAGTAGTGAAGGGAACTAAGTTCATAGTGCTTAGATATCAGGATGCGGCAACGAGTAGTGACAATTTTTTTAGAACGTTTTTATTCGTCAATAGAGGGTTTGAGAAATTTCATCCTTTTCGACCTTTACAACCTCTTACCTCTTTTTTGCAGCAGCAATAGGAAGCTTCTGAACTTCGACCAGTTGATCGATGAGCTTTGGATCTATACCCGAGCCAAGTCTCGGAAGTCTCACACCATAGGGCGTTACCTTAAAGTGCGGGCACGCGTTCCAACCAAAATATTCCGTGGAAGTTTCTAGAAAATCAGCGCCATATTTTTGCCAAAATATTTCAGCAAATTTCTCAGCTTTTTTGCGTGCATGGGGTCCAGAGATAACAATCATACCTGCTGATTTATAACCATCGCGGTAGGCCATAGAGACTTAGTAAAATAATGCCTGAAATAAAATTTTGGGTGATATTTTGTAAACCAAAGCCAATACCGATCATGAGTATGGCGCTAAGTGCCGCGAGAGAACTAAGAGAAAAGCCCATTATGTCTGCAGAAAATAAAATACCGATGACTATGACAAGGTAGCGCAAAAACTTTTCTAGGTAATCACGCACACCCGAATCAACAGCTTTTTTTTCTAAGGCCGCGTTGAGCATTTTTCCCAAAAAATTTGCAATACGAAATGATATCCAGACAATCGCAAATGCGAGTGCGATGCTCGAAAGGGATATGGTGGCACCCTTTAAGGCTAATATGGGGGAGTTCAAAAACTGCCATATTTCTTTTAAAATCTTAAAAATCTGCTCAGTATTCATACTGTCCTTTGGAGTTCCGAACAAATCCGGCATTAAGGTGCTTAATTTTTATTTGCTAAAAAATAAAAGCACAAAGGCATCTATCAACCTAAAAATTTATCTATTTATATTTGACGGGAAAAAGCGAGGAGTGTCCAGCAAAAGTTGTGCAAATTCAGATTCTAGTTTCACATCTGAAAAGGATTTTATTGGCAATCAGTAATGTCGGCGTTAGATTTTGTTAAATTCAGCTGAGGGATGCACGGGTTTGAATAATTTATCAAATTCCTAACGCTACGGCGAAATCAAACTACTCCCTATAACTAAAGGGGTTTTTGTTTATACCATTCAATTGCAATAATATATCAGGCATTTCCATTGATTTCGCTCCGCTCATTCAATGGAAATGCCTGTGGTTAAGTGATTGATAGAATAAAACTTTCCCCGCAGGCTTGGTACTTGGCTTCTGCCGCTTTTGGCTCTACGAT
>JAUILP010000102.1 GCA_030432875.1 Oligoflexia bacterium
CAAAATAATGAGGGTGTTGCGAAAATCTACGGTTCGGCCCTTGCTATCGGTAAGGCGTCCATCATCGGTTAGCTGTAAGAGAATATCCAAAACCTCAGGATGAGCTTTTTCAATTTCGTCAAATAAAATAATCGCATTTTTTTTCCGTTTTACTGCTTCGGTAAGAGCCCCGCCTTCTTCGTGCCCGATATAACCCGGTGGAGAGCCTATAAGACGTGCGACGCTATGTTTTTCCATAAATTCAGACATATCAAGGCGGATAAAAGCACCCGCATCCTCAGGAAAGAGTTCTTTAGCGAGGGATTTTGCCGTTTCTGTTTTTCCGACTCCTGTGGGTCCTAAAAACAAAAATACTCCTTGCGGGCGCTCCGGGCTTTTTAGCCCTAAGCGGGCCCGGTGCACGGCACGAGTCAGTTTTGTCAGTGCATGGTCTTGCCCAAATATGCGTTCTCTCAGCCGATCGCCCAAAGACGAGAGCTGTACCAGATCATGCTGTAATAGTTTGCCCACAGGTATTTGCGTCCAAAGTGATACGACTTGGGCTATTTGCGTTGGGGAAACATGTTTGTGAAGGAAATGGTGTTTTTGTTCTAGCTCCTGAGTCGCAATGTGATTGTTTTTGAGCAGTTCTTCGTTGGCGGGAATTTCTTGGTACTGAAGTTTGGCGGCAAAATCAAAATCTCCGCGTTCCTTAGAGTTCGAAAACAGCGTAGCAAGCTCTTGATGCTTTTCTGTTAGCTCTTTATTTTCTTCAAGAAGGTCTTTGTGCTCAGCCCAAATTTTTTGAAACTGAGAAAATTTGTCTTGTGCTTCTTCTATTTTAACTTCGAGCTTGATAATTTCTGACTTGTTAGCGGCGCTATCTTCGATGGCTTTTCGTTCAATAGACATTCTTTCTATGTCACTACGCAATTCATCCATAAATGCGGGCATGCTGTCGATTTCAAGCCTAACCTTACTCGCCGCTTCGTCAATGAGGTCGATAGCCTTATCAGGTAAGGTCCTTTCGCCAATATATTTTATGGACAAATCAACTGCGGCGATTAAAGAATCATCATTTATTTTTACACGATGAAACATTTCATAGTGAGACTTGAGGCCGCGTAAAATAGCAAGAGCCATTTCACGCGTGGGTTCTTCGACGGCTACAGGTTGAAAACGGCGACTGAGAGCGGCATCTTTTTCGATATATTTTTTGTACTCATTGCGAGTGGTCGCCCCTAGGCAGCTTAGCTCTCCACGAGCTAGGGCTGGCTTTAGTAAATTAGCAACATCTTGTAAGCCTTCAGCACCACCTGCTCCAACAATCATATGGATTTCGTCAATAAAAAGTATGAGATTACCAGCGCTCAAGGTGACGGCTTGGATGAGCTTTTTGACTCTCTCCTCAAACTCGCCTTTATACTTTGCTCCCGCCATAAGAGCGCCGAGGTCAAGAGAAAGAACTCTTTTGCCGCGGAGATGCTCCGCAATGGAACCAGAAGATATTCGCATCGCTAGAGATTCTGCAATAGCAGATTTGCCGACGCCGGGATCACCCAACAAGATAGGATTGTTTTTTTTCTTGCGACCGAGTATTTCGATGACGCGCCTGGTTTCCTGGTCACGACCGATTATGGGATCAAGCTTTTGACCTGCTGCAAGTGCGGTGAGATCAATAGTAAACTTAGATAAATTTTCACTTAAATCTTTGGGGAGCACAAACTTGGGGTTTGCTTTTTCGTCAGCGGTTTTCCCAGGGGTTTTAGACTTTAGAGGGGTGAGGGGTTCCCAGGACTGAAATTCGTCTGCGTCGCGTTTTTTTTCTGGGTGTATATTTACTTTTGGGGTTGGTGGTTTTGGCGTGCCTTCGGGCTGTTTTTTTAGGTTTTTCTTTGAACGCGTTAACTCGCGTTTTTCAAAATCATTGATGAGCGCAGACTGTTTAGTCAAAAACGGCCACAAGTTTTCGGGTGTCAGTACTTGAGAGCGCAATCCACTCTCGCAGCTTGCAAATGCCGTCCTTAGTCTTGGGCCAATTTCCACTTTGTAAGTTCCGTACATCTTCGGAATTTGCTTAAAATACTGAGATAGTTTGAGGTTGATGCGCTCATGTGTACCAGAAGCCAATTGGATTTTTTTTTGGGCTAAGAGGATAAAAGCTAAGTGTTCAACTTCGACAATATTATGCGCCAGAGTCTTAGCAAACTGCATGGCTTGGTAAATACATTTTTGGGTGTCAAAATTGTAGCGACTCACATCCATGAAAGAATCTCTTCAAAAAGCAAATAAATTAAACCACTCTGACTTCAAGGAGTCAGAATGGGTTTCGGCACAAATTCGTTATTTATTAGCTTAAAAAAAGAGGCGGGAAAAATTATAGCCTATTTTTAAATGGGAGCTTTGACCGCAGAGGCGTATTTTGCTTTTAAATCAGTGAGAACGTCATTGAGCAAATCTTTTTCGTCTGGGCTCAAGTTCCCCTTCGTTTTCTCGCAGAGAAGACACAAAATATCGATATTATATTTGGCTAGAGGGAGGTTTTTGCTTTTTTTGTCTTTAATATTAAGCCCCTGACTGTCGCCTAAATAGAGAAGAGCAGCAGAAGAAAAGCCTAAAACCAGCTGGTTAAAGTTTATTTGGGAAACGTCGTTATTAGGTTTTATTTGTGGGGACTGGGTTGTCAAAAATTCATCTCCAAGTTTTAATGACCTATATGCTCTCGAATTGTAACTTTTATCTTAAAAAAGGTAAAGAATCACTATTACCTACCGATGATGATGGTGCTGAGCCGTGTGGGACACAAAAAGTGTGTTATTTTTCAATAAATCCACCTTATCTAATATTTTCATATAGATGAGGGTTTTTGGGGCAAGGCGCTTTGTGGCAGGTTTTTCATAGTTGATGCAGGTATTATGAATAAAAAAAATTTATTTACACCACAAAAACGAGGTGTCCTCAAATTTGTGAACGGTGCCCGCCAAGGGAGTCTCGTAAAGCTTCGGCGCGATGCGACTATTTTGGGCCGAGACAAAGGTAATATTGTGATGAGTGATGATACAGAGACCTCATCCACGCACTGTCAGATTCAGCTCATCGGTGAGGAATATCATATTTTCGACATGAATAGCACCAACGGGACTTTTGTAAATAATGAGAGGGTGTTAAAGGCAAAGCTCAGTGATGGCGATGCCATTGAAATAGGTAAAACCAAGATTATTTTTAGTATGGAAAGTGAAGCAAATTTAAGAAATGTGGTTACGGCCTATCAAACGGTCGTCAACAATCAGCAAAAAAGACCAGGCGTATCTGATACTTTTTTACACGCCGAGGCAAAAAATAAAAATGTCCTATGCTTTAGTTTGGATGTTCTTTATAACGATGGCGTCAAAGAAATGCTCAGGTTTTATAAGCCTATGATCAATATTGGTCGTGCCAGTCCTTTTGGGCGATTCGATCAGGACTCAGAGTTATCCAGAAAACATTTACTCATCAAAATTAATGATTTCGGTGAAATTTTTGTCGAAGACCTGAATTCTACAAATGGCGTTTTCGTCAACAATCAAAAAATCCAGGGGATGGTTAAAATCTCAGCGGCAGATTTTGTGAGAATTGGTTCCAATACAATATTTCGTATAATTCCGGCTCAAATAGCAAAATAGAATTCAATAGCCTAACCACTATTGTTTGTCTTGTCCCTCATTAGTTGCATCTAGAAAATTTACAAAACTCCTTTTTACATGAAATTCAAGATTTGCGTTGTCAGAGAGGATTATTATCACTTTCTGTCGATAATCCTCAAGAACTTGATCCAGAGGTACTGATGATAAACTTCCATATATTTGTTCGATTTTTGATTTCAGTGATGACAACCTCTCTTTGTAAGTACTTAAAGCAACAACTTGGCCATTAGCTATAGCAGCTCCATCAAAATCATATGCGACTGGGATAATTGTTCCAGGTTTCTTCATGAACTTAAAGTTTCTATGTCCTGCTGTATGGCGACTAAGGCCGAACAAAGCCCAATCGGTATTCCCTATAAGAATATTAAACAATGCGGCTTGCAGCACTGAAATTTTATCCATTGAGAGCAATAAATCAATTTGGACTTTCTTTAAATTTGCCTTCACCTCGGGAAGCATTTCTTCAGTGGCCGCGTTTAGTTGATTCACTAGTGATGGAAAGCGCTCATCAAGACTGAAAGAAATCCTTGTCGGATAAATATTGTTTTTAAATGGGAATTAATCAAGCGACGAAACATTTGATACCTCGACATGTTAAGAAATGAGTTTTTTGGCATTAGATCTCCTAAACCTTTAAAACTTATATTTATACTCTATATGTGATTCTAGGAAATTCTCAATAAATCCCCTTTTTTTCTGAAAACTTTCTCCAGACAATTTTTCTCTCCAGTCAAATTTTTGATGTCCATCGCTACAATTCAATTTAAGCTCAAAGTGATTATGGGTGATTAAGTAATAGAAGGTCAAAGATTCGGCAAAATCTTCTTGAGGGTTCTGATTTGCATAAAGACTAATGAAAGATGAATCAAATAGTCTTTTGCACAACTCAGTCGCATTTTTTTGCCGAGACTGATAACACTCAGTCCCATTACATCTATGAAATTCAAAACTACTTAAGGGATCATCGTCCTTTTCCTTTAATGGAGACTGCCAACTCATCATCGTAAATTCATCACTTAAGACCTTGCTTGGATAGCCATCTTCATCCTGCCTAATATTTAAATTGAACAAGTCCAGCATGTGGGCTGTTTCATGCATAGCTATATTGTAAAGAGCAAATGGGAATCCCTCGGGTACTCCCGTTATTTCAAAATAAGGATAATTACAGTCAAGACAGTCGTTGTCATTAGATTTATAAAAATAATTTTTCATAATGACGTTTATAGGAAGGGTATCACTTGAGGAATAGTTTATCAGATCGTCAGCCAAGATAATTCGTAATTTATCGCTAAATCTTTGTTTGTATGGCGCTCCTGGTGCAGTGCCAAAGCCACCTAAGCTTTGTAATGCAGTAGAAAAAATTATTTCATCAAAGGAACAAAAGCCTTTTTTAATGACATCAGGCATTGCTTTAAATACTTCTAAAACAGACGCAGTATATTTTTCGCTTGCAGAGGTAAGGCTATAATTCATGCTATCATCGGTAAAAATTCTTTGGGGCATTTTTTCATAACACTCAGACAAACTATACGCAGCTTTTTGATCTTCACTAGAGCCGGGAATTTCATCCTTATTTTTAGACCCAGAACTCTTGTTGCACGAAAACCCCACCAGAGAAAATATAAAAAATAGGAAATATTTTTTTGCATACAGGAGCATGGCACCGCTAAATCTTATCTTCTGTTTCACAAAGAAACCTCCATAAATATTTATTAAAATTAGTATTCTGTTTTCATGACAGTGTTCAAAAGTTCTACTCGGCTGAAAGGGCTGAAATTCCCTGTGGTATAGGTGCCAAATTGATCATCTATCATTTTGGCTCTATCAATAGTTCCATCCTGATTTAAATCAAATGTGTGGGTTATTACACCAATTAGTACGAGCTCATCATCAATGACAGAAAAAACAGGGCCACCAGAACTCCCCCAGTAGGCAGGGCATGTTGTATCAACTAAATCACCGTCATACCCAAATACTTCTCCTTGTCTGATACCTACATAGCAGTCCGTACTAATGATTCTTTTAATGCTATCGTAAGGGTCATTGCGCTGAGGATAACCAACCACCTTAAGCTCCTGAGCTTCTAAATTGGATGTATTAGAGATTTTATATTCATCAGAAAAAATTAAATCGTCATTAGCTTCAGGTGAGAAAATAACGAAGGCAATATCGCTATTTTGGCCTTCAAACAAAATCTGATTTATTCTACCACCTGGAATAATATACTGATTTTCATCGAGAATTCCGCTTGCTGAAAATCTCAAACTGTAATCTGTAGTATCCGTTATCGTGTTGGTTGTGTTTGGAAAACAGTGTTTGGCAGTAAAAAACACCCCTTGTTTCATAGCGATTCCACTGCAAATTATGTTATTTCCTTTCGCAATAACCCCAACAGATTTAAAATGATCGCCGGCAAAAATTCGAGAGGGCTTCTGTTTAATAGGAAAACTTTTATCTGTTGTGCTACCGCAGCCGGACGCAGCAGAAATTCCCGTAATTGTAAAAAAAAATATTACATAATAACGCATGACGAACGCTTTAATTTAAATGGCTAACAAAGGCAAAATTTCTAAGAAACTCAAAAAAGCAAAAAGTTCGTTATGATGTGCAAGCCTCATGCCATATCTAAGAGGCCGGAATAAGGGGAGTGTATATTTCAAAGGGATTAGCCGTTGCCTAAGAATTGGGCACATGATGAAGGTTCAGCAAGAAACGACCTAGTTTAATTGATCGTACCGCCAGAATTTCTGGTGCTTTTTCGGTCGATTATCTAATTTTTGGAAACCAAATCAAATAAAGCAAAAGCGGCAATTGTGTTCCCAAAAATCACCCTGCTGAGCCAAAAAGGTGTGGTATCTCCATATTTAGGTGCTAACACGCCCAGAAGGGCCCCTGTCACTTAATCAATGATTTTCGGCATCGCCCTCAGACTTTCTTTTGACGGTAATCCTCGTTTAAAACTTCAAATATTTCCTAAATTATGGTTTATTTAACAGTATCTTAATAAATTTTATTGGGTACTAAGTGCTGGAAACGTTTAACAGGAATTGGTGAACACATGCCTCAAAAATCAGACTCATTTAAGGACTGGCAGTCCCTGTACCAAAAAGAAACTAAAAAAAGTCCGGAAGAAAAAATTCATACTACCCTAGATGGTTTGCCCCTTAAGCCTTTGTACACGTCAGAAGATCTCAAGGCAAGAGGCTACGCCGAAAGTATGCCGGGCCTTTCGCCCTTTGTGCGTGGCCCTAAAGCCTCCATGTACACAGGCCGTCCGTGGACCATCAGACAGTACGCGGGGTTTTCGACAGCAGAAGAATCAAACCGTTTTTATAAAGAATGCCTGGGTCAGGGTCAAAAAGGGCTTAGCGTTGCCTTTGATTTGCCGACGCATCGTGGCTATGATTCGGATAATCCTCGCGTAACCGGTGATGTTGGTAAAGCGGGCGTCGCTATAGACAGCGTAGAAGACATGAAAATTTTGTTTAGAGATATCCCGCTCGACAAGATGTCCGTATCGATGACGATGAATGGTGCGTGCATCCCTATAATGGCCGCATTTATTGTTGCCGCTGAGGAAGCGGGATATCCGCGAAATATCCTGTCTGGGACCATCCAAAATGATATCTTAAAAGAATACATGGTGCGCAACACCTACATCTACCCCCCGGAACCCTCAATGCGCATTGTCTCTGATATCATCGCATACTGCAGCCATAACATGCCAAAATTTAATAGTATAAGCATCAGCGGTTACCACATCCAAGAAGCCGGTGCAGCACCCATGACCGAACTGGCACTCACTATTGCTGATGGCATTGAATATGTGAAAGCCGCAATGGCGCGGGGCCTGGCCATTGATGATTTTGCTCCGAGGTTATCGTTCTTTTTTGGTATTGGGATGTCGTTTTATACCGAAATTGCCAAGCTTCGGGCTGCACGGCTTTTGTGGGCAGAAGCCATGCAAAAAATGGGAGCCAAAAAACCTGAGTCTCTCATGCTGCGTTTTCATTGTCAGACCTCAGGTTATACGCTGACTGAGCAAGATCCGTACAACAATATTATTAGAACCACAGTGGAAGCTATGTCTGCCGCGCTTGGGGGGACTCAGTCGCTGCATACCAATTCATTTGATGAGGCAACCTGTTTACCCACCGATCTTTCTTCACGGATTGCCCGTAATACGCAAATTATTTTGCAGGAAGAAACCGATATCACCAAAACAGTTGATCCCTTTGGCGGTAGTTATTTTATGGAATCCCTAACTCTAGATTTGGCTGAAAAAGCAAGAGAAATTATGGCAGAAATCGAAAAGCATGGTGGGATGGTGAAGTCGATTCTGTCGGGTTATCCAAAAATGAAAATCGAAGAATCGGCAGCAATTAAGCAAGCCCGAATCGACAGCAAAATTGACACAATTGTTGGGGTAAATCGTTATCAAGTGGCTGAGACACTGTCACAGGACGTGCGTGAAATTGATGCGCGCCATGTTTTAAAAGAGCAGTTAGAGGGTTTAAGCAAGCTGCGCAAGCATAGAGATGAAAAAGCCGTCAAAGAATCACTAACAAATCTTGAGGCTGCTGCTAGGTCTGCAGACGGCAATTTACTCGAATCAGCCATTGACGCGATAAAGATGCGAGCGACAGTGGGGGAAGTAAGCTCTGCGCTGGAAAATGTTTGGGGACGCTATGATGCCAAAAGCATAGCGGTAAGTGCGGTATATTCCCAGTCATTTAAAGATAGCAAAAAAATTGAAGAGATTAGGAATCGCTGCCAGGCGTTTTTTGAGAAAACCGGCAGACGTCCGCGAATACTCGTCGCTAAAATTGGGCAAGATGGCCATGACCGTGGTGCCCATGTCATCGTCACGGGATTCGCCGATTTGGGTTTTGATGTTGATGTCGGATCTCTCTTTAAAACGCCCGAAGAAGTCGCCAAACAAGCTATAGAAAATGACGTCCATATAGTCGGCGTTTCCAGCCAAGCCGGTGGTCACAAAGTTCTGGTGCCTGAGCTTATTAGGTGTTTAAAGAAACTTCATGGCGATGATGTCGTTGTAGTGGTGGGCGGTATTATTCCGCATCAGGACTATCAAATGCTGCAGGACCACGGCGTCGCAAGTGTTTTTGGTCCTGGCACGCCCATAACAGATTCAGCCGAAGAACTCCTGGGTATTTTAGAGGCAAAATTCGCCTAATTTTTCATTTTTTTTGTGGATGGCATGAGATTTTTATGAGCCTAAAAACAGAACATATATACGAGGGCATTTTAAAAAAAGACCTAGTGTCACTTGCCAAAGCCATGTCCATTTTAGAGAGCAAGGACCACCCCGCAAGGCTGCCTCTGGTAAAAAAAATATTTCCGACCTATGGCCGTTCCTTACGCATTGGCATCAGCGGAATCCCAGGTGTCGGTAAGAGCACCCTAATCGAAAAACTGGGTTTAAAATTTATAGATTCTGGTCTAAGTGTCGCGGTTCTGACTACTGATCCGGCTTCTCCCGTGAGCGGCGGAAGTATTCTTGGTGACCGCACGCGCATGCCTGAGCTTTCAGCAAACAAAAATGCCTTTATCCGTTGTTCCTCAGGATATCAGGGACATGGTGGCCTTTCTCGCCATGCCAAAGAACTTATGCTTGCCTGTGATGCGGCTGATTTTGATCGCGTTATTGTTGAAACCATTGGTGTGGGTCAATCAGAATATGATTTAGCGGCACTTGTTGATATTTTTATCGTGCTTGCTATGCCGGGTTCAGGAGACGAGCTTCAAGGCATAAAAAAAGGTATTTATGAGCTTGCGGATATTATTGCCATTACAAAGGCAGATGGTGATCTGCTTGAAGTCGCCAAAACGGCCAAGCTTCAACATGATAATGTCATTTCTTTTATGCCTTCAGTAGGAAGGAGAAAGAAAAAAGTTCTGCTTTTGAGTAGTCGTTCAGGACTCGGTATGGATGAACTTGTCACGGAGATAGATTTTTTCCTAACCGACGCAAAAAAACAGACGACCTTCGCCGCGCGGCGCAACAAGCAAATAGAAGAGTGGATTAAGCAAGAGATACATAGTCAGATAGAATTTAGAATCAATCAATTACTTCGCAGCAAAGGTCTGCTTACCGAGGCCTATAAAAAAACACTGAGTAAAGAGCTAAATCCCCTAGAAGCGGCGGCAGAAATCGTGAATGAGCTCATTAAAACAAATCTATAAATTCGACTCTTCAATAATTTCACCAACTAAGTCATAATCCATCGCTTCGGTAATGAGGACTTTTTGAATTTCACCAATTTTGACGGGGCCGTCATTTATAAGCACAACGCCGTCAACTTCCGGTGCTTGAAATGGCAAACGCCCTTGAAGCAGTAAATCGCTTTCTTCCGACACCCCATCGACGATAATAGGGAATTCTTTCCCTACATACCCAGCCAAAAAATCTCGCGAAATGCTTTGCTGTATCAGCATGATTTCTTCTTGGCGGCGCAGGGCGGTTG
>JAUILP010000185.1 GCA_030432875.1 Oligoflexia bacterium
GGGAATTGGCCGCTATACCTATAGCTTTGATGATCTCAAAACCATAGCAGTGGCACGCCTGTTCCTTGATAATTTCAAAAATATAAAAGCATACTGGGTTATGATGGGTCAGGATATTGCGCAGTTAGCCCTAAGTTTTGGCGCAAATGACTTAGATGGAACAGTCAACGAAGAAAAAATATCTAAGATGGCAGGTGGCAAGGCCGGAATGACTATGAGTAGAAGAGAACTAGAGTCTCTAATAACGCAAACAGGGAAATATCCTCAAGAACGTGATACCTTATATAATCCTCTGGGGAAACCATCTCGCGATAATGGCAGCGAAGTTAAGGAAAAAGAAAGTGGGAGTGACTCTAGCAACTTTATAGACGCCAATCCATTTATGCATTACGCCGATGACGATGATTATGGAACGTGGCTCAACATCTTTAAAAATAGCAGCATCAATGACCTTGGAATTCTTGCCCATAAAGTAAAATCAAGTGCGACGCGAAATATCAATGCGCAAGGATTTTCTGTTACAAAAGACATAGACATTAATCGCGAATCTAGCCTTGAAAATATTAAGATTGCTTTAACAAAAATCAATCCTGAAATTATGCAAATTAAAGGCGCTAGCCTCAGCTTTAAGTTGGGTGCAGATGCTTCTTTATCCTTGACGGAATTTTTGATGCTTTTAGAAATAGTAACTGAGGACCTCGCACTACCGATGCGCATATGCGGGATCAATGAACTAAAAACTATGATTTTGGAGGAAGGGCTCGCGTTTTCCGAGGGCCTTCGTGAAGTAGCGCGTAGAGGAAAAATAATTTTAGAAATGGATAAAGCAGATACCAGCCATATTGATATAGAAGATTTGATTGTACTAGCAAAAGCAATACATTATGCCGATCTCAAGTGGCTTGCTATGGTAAAAATCCCTGTGGGTTATGTCGAAAACGATGGCCAAATTTTGCACCACATTCAGTATCTAAAAACACTCGGACAAATTTCTGAAGACTACCAGAACATACTTGGCGTTGCGGTCACTCATGTTGATGGAGTAAGTGCTATTGATTATTTAAAAGGGATTGCCTTGACCAGAATCCTTATTCCTCAAACGCTCAGTACCATAACACCTTTAAATGAAATCCCCGCTTCATGCCGCGTCGAGCTGGCGATTGAGGAAGGAAAAAAGCAGCCACAAAAGTTAGCTTCCTTGGTTTCTTTAGTGGGGTCAGATGATTTTGGTGGTATCGATATAGACGCTCTCGATTACGTCAGCCTCTGTGAAGAAATTTTTATCTCAGCCAGAGAACCTGAACTGCGAGACGCCTGGTTGAGCCCCTGTGCTGCAAAGTATGAGCAAAGCTTTTCTCGACAAATTAAAGAAGAGCACTTTACCTCATTCGATCATACCTTAGCCTAAGAGATGTTACATTTTCGTTAAACGGATAGAGCTTTTGGTAATTTATAAAGTTATTCCACTTTAATACGTGGGTTCAGAAGAATCCTAACCCAGACCATGCGATCATCATCGTTTGAAAGGTGTGCTATAATTGAGTTATTGATGGGTGAATACACTCGCCTCATGGCAGAACCTTAAAATAAGAGTCACGGCACTCGCGCGACAAGCAAAAAAGGCGATGCTTACTTGAAGGAATTCAAAAAATTGATGAGCAACAAGGGCGCTAGTTATCTTTAAGCTAAAGGAAGTCCCCCTTAGGAGCTCAAAATTATCCCACTAATCAACACACTATAAGGCTATTTATGAGTGAAGCTGGCAAGCTGCATAAGATTCTTCCTGAACTAAGTTCACCGACAAACCTGGGCGAACAGGTGATTTTAAAAGACGCTTTTTTTATTGATGATGAAAATAACCTTGATATTTCGGAGCGTTCCCATTA
>JAUILP010000014.1 GCA_030432875.1 Oligoflexia bacterium
TTGTTGCAATGCTGACTAAATTGACATTATAAATCGTCAACACCAAGGACTACGCTTCATCGATGGACGCCCATACCCCACGAAAAGGTCGACGATGACGAAAACGTGACCGTCAGCGTGATCGTAGGCCACTAACTTTATTAGTCTATTTGTGCAACAACGTCTTGTAAAACTAAAAATTTCCTATTAAAAGTAACCTACTTGTATTTAAAAATACCCTAAATACCCTTGCCTCTTTGCTGGCCTTCCTATATCCTGTCGCGACTGCCTATTGTCCCAGGCATGCCTAACAAACATCATTATTTTTAAAAAAGGAGATTTAATATGAACGCATTACTTAAATTATGGGCTTTGCCGATAGTTTTGCTTTTTAGTTTTAGCTCATATTCTTACGCAGAAGAAATCCTTGTTGATCAAAGTAAAACCCAATCAGTCATTGCGGCAGATGGCTGGTTTAACCACCTTAACCTTAGCCTGGGCATTACTTCAGGAAGCCAGAAAGATGTGGTAGGCAGCACTGATGGCTTCACCTCCTCGCAAACTCTAAAAACAGATGTCAAAAGTTATTTCAAACAGGGTGACTCTGAATGGCGCAACGATCTGATGCTAAATCTCAGCCGATCAACGACGCCTCTTTTGCCACGGTACGTCAAAAGTGCGGACTCTCTCAGCCTGAACTCAATCTATCTATTTCATATCCCCTCAGCCCCCCAGATAGGACCATATGCTGAACTTGAAGCAAAAACTCAGGCCCTTCCTAGTGAAGAAGTGCGTGCCTCAGAAGTGACTTTCATCAAGTTGGATGAAAATGGCTTAGTAAAAAGCACTTCAGCTAATGAAACAAAAATGAAAACGCAAGATGCCTTTAAACCAATAACCCTTAAAGAAACACTAGGTATGTTTTATTTTCCCTATGCAAGTGATGCACTTAAAGTCGAATCACAACTTGGATTAGGTGGGAGACAAACCATAGCGAAGGGTCAATACACTCTGGCTGATGTCCCAGAAACTTCAGAGATAGAATTGGCTCCTATGAAAGACCAAAAAGAACTCGGCAGTGAAGCAAAACTGGTTCTTTCAGGCTCTGGCGATGAAGGACGTCTGGTTTATAAGCTCCAGTCTAGTGTCTTTATACCGATGCAAAGAGACAATGAAAGCCAGTTGGATAAAGATCTAAGTGGCTGGGAAAAACGTAGCTGGGATTTGCTCGCGAGTCTTACCGTAAAAACCTATTCTTGGTTAGCTATGGAGTACCAATATGAACTGAAGCGAAATTATTCGCTGAGTCCAAAAATCCAGCGGAACTCTACCTTTATGCTTACCGCAAGTACCTCAGTCGGAAATGAACCACCCAAATCAAATTAAATTAAAGGAGATGAACCATGTTTAAGGAATTTACCGCATTTATTTCTAAAGGCAATGTCATAGACTTAGCGGTTGCCGTTATTTTGGGGACTGCGTTTAGCGCTATAATTAGCTCCGTTGTGAATGATCTTATAATGCCTATCATAGGCATTGTAGTTGGCGGCGTTAATTTTTCAGGTTTAAGCATCCAAGTAGGTGAAGCAACGATAAAATACGGAATGTTTGTACAGGCTTTATTTCATTTTTTATTAATAGCGGCCTGTCTTTTTGCTATTGTAAAAAGTTACAACACATTTATTAAAAAACCTAAACCCGCCACGCCCCCAGCAAAACCTGAACCGACACCATCTGAAAAACTGCTGAGTGAAATAAGAGACTTGTTGAAGTCAAAATCATAAAAGTTAGCCCGTCTTTGCTGTATAAAAATCAGGGGCTGGCTAAAGGGACTTTAGGCCATACTTTACAAATTCTAAAGTTGGCCTAAAAAAACAAAACATCTTCCGCAGGTTTTTCTTCTTCTGGTAAACCTGAAATTTCATGTCTTATAATGTCGCGCTCCTCGATCATCGTGGTACTTTTAATCAAGCATTCGCCAAATGACAAAAGGTCACTTTCTGCTAACTGTCCACTTGGATATTTTTCATAAAATTCCCGCCATACCGTAATCATTTTTTGGACATTTTCTAATTTTTGCCGTACACGGTCCTGAAACTGCATGCTTTGTAAAATAGGCTCTAAAATCTGAGCCGATTCAGCGCTTTCTCCTTGTATCTTAGACATCATTTTAGAAAGCACACCAAAACGCTCTTTAAAATTGGGACTGCTCTCATCTTGAGGGGTTTTAAGTTCTTCGGTAAATTTTAAAAGTAAACTAAGTGCATGTTGGGATAGCGTTGCGATCCTCTGAGTATCCGCGAGGATGAAATTAACGATAGTGTTTATCGAGTCTACGGCATTTTCACTTTCTGTATAGCACCAGTCCAGAGAGGCTTTTGTAAATGCCTGCAAGTCATCTAAAAAATCTTTTGTACTCTGTGATTTTGTCGTCATATCGTCCTCTTTTATCACGGCGTTGATGTTGACATTTTCTTTAAAGGCTCATTTAAAAGGCCAGAAAAACTCCGCTATCTTGAGCATCTTCTTCAGGGGCCTCTTCTTTCAGCATAATAGGGTAAAATGCTTTTTTTTCAGCAACCGAGCTACACAAATGAGAGAATTCATCACGAAACTGGTTTAACTCCTTTTTTTCTTTCTGAGGAGATAGCCCTTTGCTGAGCATCTGAAATGTGTTTTGCCACATGGTATCTATATGATGCAAACGATGATTTACCAAATCTTCAAACTGAATATTGCTGATGATGGGAAGGAGTTTTTCTTTCACACTAGCATCAGCTCTAATTATGGCTTCCAATTTTTTATTTATTGCCGAAAGCCTTAAGCGGCTTTCATTTTTTTCTTTATCGCCATCTCCCGAGGCATCTGCCATTTTTCGTAAGCTTTCCTCGTCTTCTTCGTGAAGGGCTTTTGTCGCCGCTTCAAATATAGCGGTAACATCATCGTTAGCCTCAGTTTTTGAAGCTTCCACGTCCTCAGCATCGCTAAAATAAAGATGATAATAATCCTTTAAGGCATCATGCGCCTGGTTACCCAAATAATTTTTTGAATGAGCTAGGATTTCTTCTACTGCTTTTGCGGTATCTTCTTTGGCGGCATTTAAGCAATGAGCTAAAATAAGAGAGAAGGTGGTATGGAGGTTAACTGTTTCTTTTTGTTGATTTTCTTTCATACGGCGCCCTGTCCTTTGCAAAGTTTAAGACTATGCCCTGCGTTTCGGTGAAGCTCTCCATTTCTTTAAAGACTGTCTTGGGTAAATTAAAAGTTTTACAAAAAAGGTTTTTATTAACTTAAGGTTTCGTGGCAAAATGGATTTTTCTTAACCTATTAAAAGACTTTTTTTTATGCTCGGATATTTTTTAAGACGATTTTTGCTTATTTTTCCAACATTTATAGGGATCACTCTCGTGGTCTTTTGCATTACGCGCATTGTACCTGGAGGGCCTGTGGAGCGCATGATGGCGGCTTATCAGCAAGCCAATGTCGGTGAGGGCTCAAAATCATCGAACCATTTTGGCGGTACGAGTGGCTCTAGCGTGATGAGCGACGATCAAATTGCGGAACTCAATGCCTATTTTGGCTTTGATAAGCCTATTATTGTCAGTTATTTTGACTGGTTGATGAAAGTCTTTCAATTTGATTTGGGAGAATCACTGCGTTACCACGAGCCTGTTTGGGATATTATAAAAGCCAGGTTTCCCGTGTCACTCTTTTATGGATTCATCACCACTTTTTTAGCCTACCTCATATCAATACCCCTCGGAATTATTAAAGGCATTAAGCATCACTCCTTATTTGATACCGCTTCATCTTTTTTGATTTTTGTTGGCTACGCAGTGCCTAACTTTGTTTTTGGTATCTTTCTTCTCCTCGTTTTTGCTTTCCATTTTGAAGTGTTTCCCCTTGGGGGATTTATGAGTGATGATTTTAGCGATATGAGCCTATGGCAGCAAATAATGGATTTATTTGATCATGGGTTTCTGCCAATTTTATCCTATATGGTCGGGCAGTTTGCCCTGATGACGGTACTAATGAAAAATAGTTTGATGGATAATATTGCCAGTGACTATGTGCGCACCGCGATGGCAAAAGGCTTGACCTATAAAAAAACCGTTTTCCGGCATGCCCTCCGCAATAGTTTAATCCCACTGGCCACCCATTTTGGCAACAATATCTCATTAATACTCACGGGATCTTTGTTGGTGGAAAAGATTTTTAACATTGATGGCATGGGTCTCCTTGGCTACGAATCGGTGGTCGAACGCGATTTTTCTGTTGTTATGGGGCTCCTGGTGATTTCTTCTTTGCTCCTAATGATAGGCAATATTTTATCAGATATATGTGTGGCTTTAGTCGATCCTCGCGTACAGTTTAAATAATTCTCACTAAAAAAATGTTGGTTAAAACTGTACCTTTTATGAATATAAGGAAAATTTGTGTGGCCCTGCTTGACCCGATAACCCGTAGACGATTTAAGCGATTTTGCAGCATAAAGCGCGGATATTATTCGTTTTTACTGCTTTTAGGCTTTATTGTATTTTCTTGTTTTGCTGAGATATTTGTCAATAGCCGGGCCGTAGTGGTTGTCTATAAAGGAGATTGGTATTTTCCTACCTATGGCGCTATGAAACCTGGGACAGCATTTGGACTTGATTACGGTTATGAAACCAATTACCGGGAACTTAAGGCCAAATTTGAAATGAATAAAGATACGTCGGAAGGCTGGGTTCTCTTACCTTTGATCCCGTATAACCCTCTTGAAAATGATCTGGTCGAAGGCATTTATCCTCCCTCGGCTCCAGATTTTTCTCGGTCGCATTATCTCGGCACCGACAATTCGGGACGAGACGTCGCCGCAAGACTTATTTATGGGTTTCGCATCTGTATTTTTTTCGCGTTATTTTATGTGCTCTGTAATTACACTGTTGGCGTAAGCCTAGGAGCCTTAATGGGATATTCAGGAGGACGCTTTGATCTCATTATGCAAAGACTTATCGAGATTTGGAGCAATATCCCCTTCCTTTATGTTGTGATGATTGTGTCTTCAATCCTTGCTCCTAATTTTTTCACTTTAGCGATCATCATGGTTGTTTTTGGTTGGATGCACATGACCTGGTATATGCGTACAGCAGTTTATAAAGAAAAAACTCGGGACTATAGCGTTGCTGCCCGTGCTCTAGGAGCGAAGCCTCAGCGGGTTATTTTTCATCATATTTTACCCAATGCGGTTTCTACAATTGTGGCCTTCGTACCTTTTAGTATTGCCGGTGCTATATATTCGTTAACATCCCTTGATTATTTAGGGTATGGCCTGTCACCGCCGACCCCTAGCTGGGGAGAGCTCCTAGCTCAGGGTACAGGGCAACTTGACAAACCCTGGATCGTCATGTCAGTGGTATGCGCTTTGGTACTGGTTCTCACATTGGTAACTTTTTTTGGCGAGGCTATTAGGGAAGCTTTTGATCCTCGCAAGCATACAGTTTATGAATAATATAAAAAATAAAGGAGAAAGAATTTTGCTAAATAAATGGACTTCGAGACTATGGTTGATGGTTGCTGCTGGGGCCCTCATTTTAGGTATAGGCAAATCGCTTATCGCCGCAGAGCTTCCCAAAGACCTGAAGTGGCTAAGCAATGAAACAGACCCTATCTATAGTGATGCAAGCGCTCAAAAAGGTTGCGAGTTTACAAACTTTATCTTAAGTTTTCCGCCGACGCTCCGGTTTGTCGGACCAGATGCCAATAACGGCTTTCGCGATGCGATTACCAACAATTTTTTTGGTCTGGTAGAAAGGCACCCCAACACATTAAATATCGTCGGGGTGTTAGCGACGGACTGGGCTTACGGGGCAGATAAAAAATCGATGTATTTTAAACTACGCCAAGGTGCCACGTGGTCTGACGGAAAACCAATCACAGCTGATGATTATACTTTTGTCCTTGATTTTATGCGTTCAAAAAATATCCGCGACCCTTGGTACAACGATTATTACACCAAATTTTTTGAAAAAATCGTAAAGTATGATGATTATACCATTTCCATACACGCTACCAAAGCTCTTCCTGATTTAGATCAGTCGATTGCTATCAATCCTCTCCCTAGGCATTTTTTTAAGGGGCAAGTTGATAAAGATTTTGTTGCCAAAATGAACTGGGAGATTATTCCTAATAGCGGTCCCTATATCCTCACCGAAATAGACAAAGGCAAAAGCCTTACTTTGACACGCAAACAAAAATGGTGGGGAGAAAACCTACGTTATTTTAAAAATCGTTTTAATGTAGATAAAGTCACCTACAAAGTCGTGCGCGAAATGAAAATAGCCTGGGAATATTTCCTCAAAGGCAAATTTGATGATTATCCCCTGACATTTCCTGATTTTTGGCACGAAAAATCAAAAATAAAAGAATTTGAAAATGGCTATATCCATAAACTCTGGTTCTATAATGACCGCCCGCGCTCCCCGGTGGGACTCTATATGAATATGGATGATCCACTCCTCAGTGATATCAACGTGCGTAAAGGCATCTCCTACGCTATAAATGTTGACAAAGTAATAAATACCATCCTTCGCAGCGATTATGAACGTCTACCCCGCTATACCACAGGATTTGGTCCTTATGACAATAAAAACCTCAAACCGCTTCCGTTTGATATTAAAGAGGCAAAAAAATATTTTGCCCTTGCGGGTTTTAAAGATATGGGACCAAATGGCATATTACATCGGGGAGACCAACCTTTAAGCGTAAGTCTCACCTATTCGTCAGAGCAGCATACCCCCCGTTTGGTTATCTTTAAAGAGGAAGCGCGTAAAGCAGGCCTTGAACTTGATTTGCAAATTCTTGATGGCACTATGGCCTTTAAAAAGGTTAGGGAGAAAAAATACCAAATGGCTTACTGGGCTTGGGCTGGCAATCGTCTGATCCCTAGTTACTGGGAAGATATGCATTCAAAAAATGCCCATATTGCCCAAACGAACAATATCAACAATATCGCTATCAAAAAGCTTGATGACCTGATCGACCAGTATGAAATGGAGTCTGATGAGACGGTAAAAATTAAATTAAGCCAGGAAATCAATGAAATATACCACACTCAGTATGCTTTTGTCCCCCTCTTCCATGTGCCCTATTTTAGAACGGCGTATTGGCGCTGGTGGAAACTTCCCGCGGTACCCGCAACCAAACGCAGTCAAGAACTTTTTAATGTTTTTGATAGCATGATGGGAGGGATGTTTTGGTTTGATCAAAAAGCCTACAACGAGACACACACGGCCATGAAAGCAGGTAAAAAATTGCCCAAAGTTGAGGCGACTGATAAAACTTTTAGGGATAAAGCATCGTTTATGTAATGAGAAAAGAGTATTGATGTAGCGATTTTAATTATTTTTTAGCGTTAAGAGAAGATTTTGTGAACCAGCCCCAGCCATTACTTGAGGTAAAAAATTTGGTCACCTCCTTTCATACCGAGGAAGGGGTTGCCCGGGCCGTAGATAACGTTGGATTTCGCGTTTTTGCGGGAAAAACTCTGGGTGTTGTTGGCGAAAGCGGCTGCGGAAAAAGCGTAACCGCTCTATCGATTTTGCGTTTACTGCCTAAACCGTCTGGGCGCATTGAAAAAGGCGAAATCATTTATCAGGGCAAGGATATTCTAAAGCTTCCCGTCAAAGAACTTTATGATATGCGCGGTAAAGAAATTTCCATGATCTTTCAGGAGCCCATGACGGCGCTAAACCCTGTGCAAAAGATTTACAAACAAGTTGATGAGGTTATTGCCTTACATTTCCCCCTACGCAACCGGGATGAACGTTACCGAGATATTTTATCGATGTTTAAGAGAGTGGGCATAGCGGATCCTGAAAGCAAACTTAACTCTTACCCCCATGAACTTTCTGGGGGCATGCGGCAAAGAGTGATGATTGCGATGGCACTTTCCTGCCGACCTAAAATCCTCATTGCTGATGAACCGACAACGGCCCTTGACGTTACTATTCAGGCACAAATACTGAGTCTTATAAAAGAACTGCAAGATGAGTTTGGCATGGCCGTAATTTTTATTACCCATGATTTGGGGGTTATTGCAGAAATGTGCGATGACGTGCTCGTCATGTATGGTGGAACCGTCGTAGAGTATGCGTCTGTAAAAGATTTTTTTCGCCATCCACTGCATCCTTATAGCCAGGGCCTTCTCAGCGCGATTCCGAAGATCGACCTCATACCGAAAACTTTGCTCGATACCATTCCCGGAGTGGTGCCGAGTATTTATGAACTGCGGACGACATCATGTCGCTTTGCAAATCGCTGTTCGCATAGTCAAAATTTATGCTCTGAAAAAGTTCCCCCCCTTGAAGTGTTAGATAGTCAAAGGCAAGTACGATGCTTTTTTTGGCAGCAGGCATCTCTAGAATTTAGTAAAGAAAAGTGAATATTATCATGAAGCCAGAACCACTTTTGACGGTGAAAGATTTAAAAGTTCATTTTCCCATTCAGGGAGGAATATTTTTGCGGCGTCAGGGTACCGTTTATGCCGTCAATGGGGTAAATTTTTCTCTTCCTCCCGGCCAAACGCTTGGTCTCGTGGGTGAGTCAGGATGCGGTAAAACAACCGTAGGAAGAGCTATTCTCAACCTCATCGAAGCCACCAGTGGTGAAATAAATTTTATGGGGCAGAATATTCACTCTCTTACCACCCCAAAGTTACGCCAGCTCAGACGAGAAATGCAAATCGTGTTTCAAGATCCCTTTGAATCTCTAAATCCTCGGCATTCTGTGCGTGACATTCTTTTAGAGCCTTTTATCATCCACAATGTAGGCGATGACGCCTCTAGGGAAAAATCAGTTAAGGAACTTGCCGAACGGGTTGGCCTCGGGGCTTCTGCGCTTAATCGTTTTCCCCATGAGTTTTCAGGAGGGCAGCGTCAGCGGATTGGTATTGCGCGAGCCATTGCACTTAAGCCCAAATTTATCGTTTGTGACGAACCTGTTTCCGCCCTTGATGTTTCTATACAGTCGCAAATTATCAATCTCCTTATTGAACTGCAGCGCGAAATGGGACTAGCTTATCTCTTTATCGCCCACGATCTTGCCGTGGTAAAACATGTTTCTGATGTCGTTGCCGTCATGTACCTGGGCAAAATAGTAGAGATAGCAGGGGCCCAGCAGTTATATAAAAACCCTCGCCATCCCTATACTCAGGCCCTTCTTTCCGCCATTCCCTCAACGGATCCAGAAGCTGACCTCACTAAAAAGCAAATCCTCAAGGGTGAACCCGCTTCGCCAAGTAGCCTGCCAAGGGGCTGTGCCTTCTATAGTCGCTGCCCAATAGGGTCAGAGGAGTGTTTACAAAAAGTGCCTGAGCTTCTCGATTTATTACCCGAAGAAAATAACAGTTCTCAAAGTGGGGTGGCACTGGATGCCCATCAAGTTGCTTGCTTCAAAGTCCCGGTACGCAAAACCTAAAGAACGCCGTGAGCAAATTTTTTATACCGCTATGAATTTATGTATATTATAGTGACTATTTGTTAATAAACCAGAGTAACATGTCCCATTTAGAGATCAATTAGTCTAATTTGTTAGCCACTTACCTTAAAATAGATAAATGAGCATCCTCATGCTCATTATTGCGGTATTGTTGCACGAACAATTTTTCCTGGGCGATTT
Organism: Oligoflexia bacterium; assembly: GCA_030432875.1. Lineage (GTDB taxonomy): Bacteria > Bdellovibrionota_B > Oligoflexia > Oligoflexales > JAGOVF01 > JAUILP01. Next base: position 9,637 of record JAUILP010000014.1, read on the forward strand.
TTTGCCGGTAAAATCTCTGATTTCGCAAAAATTTTTCGCAGCTCCAGGATGAGAGAAAAAGACTGGAAAATACTCAGCTTTGCTAAAGGAAAATCCTTTTACGCAACAATGCTAACGATAACTGCTGTTTTAGAGATTTTTTAATAAAGGGAAAATCGTGGTTTTAGCTGTTGTGGCAGATGCCTTTATTTTTTCAGAAGATGATCTATTGATCGGCGTTGTAAAAGAAATACTTCAGCTTAAAAGTGTCAGCAATATTAGCGAAGGTGCTGATAGCGACGAAGCTTTAGATGCTCTAAAACGCTTTCCAAAGGGGATGTTTATCGTCGACTGGAAAGTTGGCCCGGCTCTTGTTGTTAAATTTTTAAAAGAAGCGACCAACAGTTCAGGAATTGCCAATCGCCCTATATTTCTTATTTGCGAACAGATGGAAAATGCCATTATTCCTATTTCTTTAGAATACGGCATAACCCAGGTTCATGTTGGTTCTTTAGATCAACAAATACTCGCAAGTAATTTGGGTAATGCTATTAGGCGTATAAATTTTAAAAATGAATTCAAGGAAGAATTTGAAAAAATAGTAAAGTCACGAAAGGCAAATGAACACACCCAGGTCATAAAGCTTCTCACCACACTTTATGAAAACCACAAAGACAACCTCACCATTAGAGCTGAACTTGCAGAGTCGTATTTTCAGGCGGGACAGTTTAAAGAAGCCTTAAAAATTTTGACACCTGTTCCTGACATGAACCCACCAAATTCCAGGTATTTACATGTTTACGGACGCTGCCTCATGAAATTGGGTATTTATACGGAGGCTGAATCTACTTTTGCTAAAGTAACTCTTCTCAATCCCTATGACCCGGATAAACTTGTGGGACTAGGACAAGCGCTTACCAAATTAGGTAAACTGGGAAAAGCTAATGATGCCTTTAATAAAGCCCTGGAAATTGATGATGACAACGTAAACGCTTTGATGGGTAAAGGTGAACTGCATCTTCTGACTGGAGATGTCAATGCTGCTTTGGAGCTTCTCGAAAATATTGCTAACCCGAATGAACTCGCTTCTATATTTAATTCAGCCGCTATTCTCTTGATAAGAAAACAGCACTTTGCCAAAGGAATGCAACTTTACGAAGCTGCTTTACAGAGTATACCCAACAATAAAAAAATTGCGGCCAGATTGTTTTTTAATATGGGCGTTGGGTATCGGCGTCAAAATGATCCCCAAAAAGCATTAGAGGCCTTCAAAAAAGCCGTAGAACAAGATCCCAAATATGATGTTGCTAAGGCGAACCTCGAAACCATGACCACTGTATTAAAACGGTCTAAGTCCAAACCCAAATCAGAAGATAGCCCCTATTCCTACGGGGAAAATATATTGGTTTCGCCGACAGTTACCACGTCGCCTGAACCTAAATCGCCTGCTGATGTGATCAACGACCTAGCTCTGGATTTCAACGAAGATTTACTCATCAGCAAAGACTTAGGAGAACTAGATATTGACTTCGATTTGGACAAAAAAATCAGTTAATGGCTTAGTAATTACCCATACGCGTTAAGTCCAGTTAAGAATAACCTTACCCGATTTGCCTGAACGCATAATTTCAAAACCTTCCTTGAAATTTTCGACGGGAAATCTATGGGTTATCAGGTGGTCTATCTTCAAACCACTTTGGAGCATACTCGCCATTTTGTACCAAGTTTCATACATCTCACGGCCATATATCCCCTTCAGAAACAGGCCTTTAAAAATAACTTGATCCCAGTCAATAGCCACAGCTTCTGAAAATATCCCAAGAATTGCTACCTTTCCCCCATTATTCATGTTCTTAAGAAGCGAGCGGAAGGCTTCAGCATTTCCTGACATTTCAAGACCGATATCAAAGCCCTCGCGCATACCAACCTCCTTCATCACCTGCCCAAGATCTTCTTTACTAGGATTGACAGTGCGGGTGGCCCCAAATTGCTCGGCAAATTTTAAGCGCCATTCATTGACATCGGTTATAACAATATGACGGGCACCAGCATGACGAGCGATTGCACTTGCCATCATGCCAATTGGCCCCGCTCCCGTGATAAGAACATCTTCACCGACGAGATCATAGGAAAGCGCTGTGTGAGCGGCATTTCCATAAGGATCAAAAATAGAAGCGACATCATCGGCTATAGTCTCAGGAATTTTAAAGGCGTTACTCGCGGGAATCGCAAGATACTCGGCAAACGCACCGTTTCGGTTAACGCCGACCCCAACGCTATTGCGACATAAATGCCGTTTTCCCGCACGGCAATTACGGCAAAAATGACAGGTAATATGCCCTTCACCAGAAACTCTATCACCAATTTGATAATTTTTAACCGCGTCTCCCATCTCCTCAATAACCCCAACATATTCATGCCCTGCGACCAAAGGGACTTTTATGGTTTTTTGTGCCCATGGGTCCCAGTTATAGATATGAATATCGGTACCACATATGGCCGTTTTGTTGATTTTAATCAAAAGATCATTGGGCCCAATCGTCGGTTTAGGAACATCTTCAAGCCAGATGCCAGGTTCCCTTTTTGCTTTTACGAGAGCTTTCATAAATTTTTTTCCTTATGATAAATGGCGTGTTTTTTTCGTTTTAAAAAATTCCTCGAAAATAATTTTACAAAGTCACCGTACCTATTGCGCCCGAACATAAACTTCAGACGCTGCAAGCTAAAAAAATTGAGATTTCTCATACCCGCTATGGTAATCTCGGCTATTTTCATATCTGCGGGCTGCCCTATTAAATCTGAGGCCGACACATTGTGTACGGGTTGTTATACCATCAGATCACCACCACAAGCCCTTAGCGCCAAGCTAAATTTCAAAAAGGGTAAAAAGGGAGCCGCGCTTTTTTTCTAAATTAGCGAGAGTTTTTTTCCTATCTTAGCAAAAGCTTTAAGCGCTTTCTCGATATCAGCAAGCTCGAGTCCCGCAGACACCTGGGTGCGGATACGAGCAGCCCCTTTAGGCACAACCGGATAAGAGAATCCAATGACATAAATACCTTCCGCTAAAAGTTCCTCGGCGAAACGAGAAGCAAGCTCAGCATCACCAAACATGATCGGACAAATGGGGTGTATGCCAGGAATAATATTAAAGCCAAGTTCTTTAAGCCCACGGCGAAAATAAGCTGTACTCTCCCAGAGTTTTTTTCTGGTTTCTCCGCTTTCTTCCAGTATTTTTATAACTTCAATGCTCACTCCTGCAATGACAGGAGCTAAAGTATTGGAAAATAAATAAGGCCGAGATTTTTGCCGCAACCAGGCAATAATATCTTTCCGTCCAGACGTATATCCACCACTCGCCCCACCCAGTGCCTTACCGAGGGTTCCCGTTATAATATCTATTTTATCCATACACTCATGGTACTCATGGGTTCCTTTGCCATTATCACCCATAAATCCCACCGCATGAGAGTCATCGACCATAACAAGAGCATGATATTTTTCAGCTAACGCACAGATTTCCTTGAGTTTAGCAATAGTACCATCCATAGAGAACACGCCATCTGTGGCTATGAGTTTGTAGCGCGCATTTTGCGCTTCGCGAAGTTTAGCTTCTAAGTCATTTATGTTGCTATTTTCATAACGAAAACGCTGGGCTTTAGAAAGACGGATCCCATCTATAATACTGGCGTGATTAAGCGCATCACTAATAATAGCATCGCGTTCATCCAATAGGGTTTCAAAAAGTCCCCCATTAGCATCAAAACAAGAACTATACAAAATCGTGTCTTCGGTGCCCAGAAAACGGGAAATACTTTCCTCCAACTCTTTGTGAATATCCTGGGTTCCACAGATAAAACGGACACTTGAGAGACCGAATCCGCGTGAATCCAAATAGGTTTTTGCTGCTTTTACGAGTCGCTGGTCATTGGCAAGTCCGAGATAATTGTTAGAGCAGAGATTTATGACTTCCCCTTGGCTAATAGTTATTTTGCCTCCTTGCGGAGAATTAATGATGCGTTCAGATTTGAAAAGTCCCTCATCTTTTAGAGTCAAGAGCTTGGATTTTAGATCAGAAATAAATAGTTGTGTTGCCTTCATTGTTATTTCCTTTTAGGGGTTTAGCGAAGATCCTCCATTATATCCTCCTTATAGCTTGGCGCAATGGCAATATTGCTCAGATATAGGGAGCCACCGGTCCCGGCGATAGTCGCGAGTAAACAGGGCTTATTCATTGACAAAAGGCTTAAACTACCCCATATTATGAAGTGCCGACAACAAAGGTGACTAGAACAGTCAACATTAATCAAGATATAGGATACAGGAAGTTGAAGCCCTAATGAATATCACCTCAAAAAGCCGTTATGCTATAAAAATTATGCTCGACATGGCCTTTCATAGTCAGGTTAAACAAATTCATAGGCGTGATATAGCAAAACGCCAAGGGGTTCCCCCAGACTATCTTGATCAAATCATCAATCGCTTGCGCCATGCCGGTTTAGTTAAAAGCATTCGTGGGCGGGGCGGTGGCTATACACTGGCAACGACCCCCGACCAGATCGATGTTTTTCAAATTTTTTCAGCCGTTGAAGATAATGTTTTTCCAGTAGAGTGTGTCGGACCCGAGGTTGAGTGCCCCTTCCCCAGTTCTTGTATTTCTTATCAAGGTTGGCAGTCGATTTTCATCAGTGTAAAGAATGCCCTTTCCGCCATAAAGCTTAGCACACTTGCTAGCTCTCCCACTGATCTGCATCATTTTTGTCCTATGGCAGGAATTCGCGAATGTAAACCAGGAAAAGTTGCTTCACATACGCATCCTCATACCACTCAGGAGCCATAGTGTTGCGATTGTTAGTAAAGACTTTTGACAGGAGTTTTTGAACTTTGGAAAGTACAGAAGAAAAAAGCCAGTTTAGTGCCAAAGAATATGAGTTTGGCTTTGTCACCGATATTGAGTCCGTTGATTTTCCTACAGGACTTAATGAAGACATTATTAGAAAACTCAGCGCGATAAAAAATGAACCGAGCTTTGTCCTTGACTATAGACTAAAAGCCTTTAAATACTGGCAAGGGTTAAAAGAACCATCCTGGGCTCACATTCATTATGATCAGGTTGATTATCAGGACTTAAAATACTACTCAGCCCCAAAACAGAAAAAGACCCTTGCAAGTCTCGATGAAGTTGATGAGGAGCTCCTCAAAACATTTGAAAGACTTGGCATCCCGTTACAGGAGCAAAAACGAATTGCAGGAATTGCTGTCGATGCCGTATTTGATAGTGTATCCGTTGGCACCACGCACCAGGAAGAGCTTGAAAAACAAGGTATCATTTTTTGCTCAATTAGCGAAGCCATTCAAAAACACCCTACCCTAATACAAAAATATTTGGGCAGCGTCGTTCCCTATAAAGACAATTTTTTTGCTGCCCTTAACTCAGCGGTATTTACCGATGGATCATTTGTATACATTCCAAGAGGTGTGCGTTGCCCACTAGATTTATCAACCTATTTTCGTATCAATGCTGCCAAAACTGGTCAATTTGAGCGGACGCTTATTGTTGCTGACCAAGGTAGCTTCGTAAACTATCTCGAAGGGTGTACGGCTCCCATGCGCGATGAAAATCAGTTGCATGCCGCGATTGTGGAAATTATCGCACTCGAAGATGCCGAAGTTAATTATTCTACTGTACAGAACTGGTACGCAGGAGACAAAGAGGGCAAGGGTGGGATTTATAACTTTGTGACTAAAAGAGGGCTATGCCAAGGTAAAAACTCCAAAATTTCCTGGACCCAGGTCGAAGCGGGTTCAGCCATTACCTGGAAATATCCCAGCGTTATTTTAAAGGGAGATTATTCTCAAGGTGAGTTTTACTCGGTTGCCCTAACCAACAACAAAATGCAGGCAGATACGGGCACAAAAATGATCCACATGGGTAAACATACTCGCAGCAAAATCGTTTCTAAGGGCATAAGCACCGATGCCTCTGTCAATAGTTATCGTGGCCTGGTAAAAGTAGCCAAAGGGGCAACTGGGGCAAGAAATTTCTCTCAATGCGATTCTTTGCTGGTTGGCGACGCATGTTCCGCTAATACTTTTCCCTACATCGAGGTTCTTGATCAATCTGCGACTATTGAGCACGAAGCTTCGACGTCAAAAATAAGCGCTGATCAAATTTTTTATTTGCGTTCTCGCGGCATTGATTCTGCGGCCGCCGTTAGTTTGCTTTTAAGTGGTTTTTGTAAAGAAGTCTTTAATAAGCTTCCCCCTGAGTTTTCTGTGGAGGCGGTGAAGCTCCTTGAAATGAAACTTGAGGGAGCCGTTGGCTAAGGCTAGATAGTTTTAATCGTAATTTACTTGACGAGGTTAGCATACATCATGAGTTTACTGTCCATAAATAATTTGCAGGCAAGCACTTTAGAAGGTGAGATTCCTATATTGAAAGGCATCTCTCTCGAGATAAAACCGGGCGAAGTCCACGCCATCATGGGGCCCAATGGTTCAGGAAAAAGCACGCTTTCCAAAGTCCTTGCGGGTCATCCAGACTTTAAGGTTACCGGAGGAACAGTCACCTATGAAGTCAATTTAAAAATGAAAAATCTCCTCGCCATGGAACCTGAAGAAAGAGCTTGTAACGGCGTTTTTCTTGCTTATCAGTATCCTGTCGAAATTCCCGGTGTTGTTAACAGTGAGTTTCTTCGCGCCTCCTTTAATGCTATTTGCTCTCATCAAGGATCACCAGAAATGGACCCTTTTGATTTTGCGCATTTTTTAGAAAAAAAATTAAAACTCCTGGAAATGGACGAAAAGTTTATTCACCGCGGCGTCAATGCAGGCTATTCCGGTGGCGAAAAAAAACGCAACGAAATACTGCAAATGGCCGTTCTTACGCCGCGACTTTCTATTTTAGATGAAACCGACTCTGGACTTGATGTCGATTCGTTGCGCATCGTCAGTGAAGGGGTAAACAAACTGAAGCGACCCGACAATGCCATTATTATAATCACCCATTACCACCGGATTCTTGAGTATATTAGCCCCGATTTTGTACATATTCTTTCTGGTGGACGCATCGTGGCTTCTGGCGACAGAACGTTAGCCCTTAATATTGAAAAAGAAGGGTATGAAAAGTTTACTCAACAATAATAATACTCTGACTCTGTATAGGAAAGACCCGTAATTATGTCCCTGAGTGTTTCCGCTTCTGAAAGCATAAAAAACCTAGAGAAAGCTTTTACTTTCGTGCAGGCACAAAAATCTGCTGAAGGTTTAATGCCACTCTATGATCTTAGCCAAAAATCGTTCGCCAAACTTCAGATGCGAGGAATTCCTACTCGCAGCGAAGAACTTTGGCGCTATACGAATATCAAAAATTTGTTTGAAAAATTTTTTGCCCCTCAAACAGAGATCAATGTCATCAATATGGATTTGCTTGAGCGTGTCGCGCTGAGTGAAAACCGTCTTGTATTTATAAACGGTGTTTATGCGCGTGCCCTTTCTAAACTGCCTGATGATGAGTGTGTTCGGGTAACCCCGCTTATCAGCTCTCCTGTCGACGATAACAAGATTTCTAAGATAACAACAAAAAACAACACTCTGGGCGATAACAATACAGAAGAGAGCTTTATCAGCCTACTGTCCGAGTCTTTTTGCTACAATGGCCTAATTTTAGATGTTGCCCCCGGCAGCTCCTTTTCTCAACCCCTGCATTTTATTTACCTAAGCACTCATGATGCCGAGCTTCATACCGGTGCTTATAACCATATTCAGTTGAATATCGGCAAAAATGCTCACTGTGTTTTTGCTGAAAGTTTTCATGCAGAGGAAGAAAAAGATCCTTATTTAACGGTAAGAACTCTGAAGCTTGATATTGCCGAGGGGGCTCACTGTGAGCGGACTCGCCTCCAATGCGAGGGTGAAAAAGGCTCAATTTTAAGTCAGGATATCGTCAGTATTCAGCAAGGCGGTTTATTCCGTGACTGTCTTATTTCAGATGGCGCGAGTTTTAGTCGGCAAGAAATTTTTGTCAAGCTCCAAGGCGAGGAGGCTAAAGTTGAACTTAATGGTGTGTTTCATCTAAAGCAAAAGCAACAGGGAAGTTTTTATTCCAAAATTGAACATCATGCCCCAAAAACACAAAGCGCTGTTACGTATAAAGGCATTTTGCGCGATGAGTCACGCGGGGTATTTAATGCCCGAGTGCTGATACCCGAAAATATTCGCGAATGCAGCGCGCACCAACTCAGTAAAAATTTACTTCTGAGTGATGACTGCGAAATTGACACCAAGCCAGAACTCCTCATTAGCAACAATGATGTGCAGTGTTCTCACGGCGCGACCGTTGCGCAACTAAATCCTGATGAACTTTTTTATTTTCGTTCAAGAGGTATAAATAAGCAAAAAGCTGAGGATTTCCTGGTCAAAGCTTTTAGTACCGAGCTTATGGATAAAATTAGCAATAAAAAAATACGCGATAGAGCTATAGAAACAATGACCTTAAAAATACAGGACCCAGTGTAGCGACACCGTTTCTCCAAAAAAATGTGAAAAAATGCAAAATATAAAACTCATACGCGAAGATTTTCCTGCCCTTAGCCGAAACATAAACGGTAAGCCCCTTATTTACTTTGACAATGCTGCCACGACATTAAAACCAAAAAGTGTCGTTGCTGCTATGGATGATTATTATCTAAACGGCGCGGCAAATATCCACCGGGGTGTCCATCGCCTAAGCATCGAGGCTACAGACAAATACGAAAACGTACGAAAAATATGCCAAAAATTTATTAATGCTCGCTCTGAGCAAGAAATAATTTTCACTTCGGGCACAACCCTAGGGCTCAATTCTCTCGCTCTAAGTCTTGCTGTTCAAAAGCTTTCTCATGGTGATGAAGTTATTGTATCAGCCATGGAGCATCATGCAAATATTGTGCCCTGGCAGCTGCTAAGAGAGCGAAAAGGCATTGTGTTAAAAGTTCTCCCCATGAATGATAAAGGGGAGTTAGAAACCCAGCACTTAGAGGCACTCATCAGCCCTCGAACAAAAGTTCTCTCCTGCGTCATGACCTCGAATTCGCTGGGCACTATCAATCCCGTAAAACATATAACCGCAGTCGCTCATGCCCATGGCTTAGAGGTGATTATAGATGCGGCACAAGCTGTGGCACATGGATCTATCGATGTGCAAGATATTGACTGTGACTACCTAGTATTCTCTGGTCATAAAGTGTATGGGCCCACGGGCGTTGGCGTCATTTACGGTAAAGAAGAAAAATTAAAAGCACTTCCCCCCGCTTTAGGGGGTGGTGATATGATTTTTAGTGTGACCTGGGAAAAAACAATTTTTGCAGATGGGCCTGTAAGATTTGAAGCGGGAACCCCGCCTATCGCTGAGGTTATTGGCCTAGGTGCGGCGCTTGAATATTTTATGGCCTTAGGATCAGAAAATGTTGAGCGGTATGAATCTACACTGCTTAAAAGAGCTCAGGCAGCGGTCAAGAGGATTGGGGGACTCAGGATTATTGGTGAAGCAAAGGAAAAGGTGGGTATTTTATCTTTTGTGATTGATGGTGTGCATCCGCACGATATCGGTACCCTCCTTGACGGGGCAGGAATAGCCGTCCGCACAGGTCACCACTGTACCCAGCCAGTTATGGCTTTTTTTGGCATACCCGCGACCACCAGAGCTTCTTTTAGTTTTTACAATACCCCTGAAGAAGTCGATTTTTTTGTAGAGAAGCTAACAGAAATACAAAAATTTTTTAGTACCTGACAAAATTTATTGAAGTGAGAATAAACGCGTAAATGTCTAAAAAATAGGACTTAGAATCAATGCAGCAAAGCGAAGAAGAACTTTATAAACAGCTGATTTTGGAACACAATAAAAAACCTCGTAATTTTGGTACGCTTAAACCCTGTACCCACCTGGCCGAAGGTTTTAATCCCTTATGTGGTGATCATTTTTGGCTTTACCTTAACTGCACCGATGATGGTGTCATCGAAGATGTTAAATTCACGGGTGAGGGTTGTGCCATCAGCAAAGCGAGCTCTTCTATGATGACAGAATTTGCTAAAGGCAAAACCTTAGAACAAGCGCTTGCAATGGGTGAACTTTTTCACAAATTGGTTAAGGGCGAGCTTAGAGAGGGAGAAGGCCAAGAAGGTCTGGGAAAATTAAAGGTTTTCGCGGGCATTTGGCAGTACCCAGCCCGGGTAAAATGCGCAGTATTAGCCTGGCATGCTCTAAGGGCCGCCATCAATAATGAAAAACAAGCTTCAACGGAGTCATAGACCATGCCGCTAAAAATCGTGATGCAGCATACCCCCAATCCTTTTGCCTTTAAATTTGTCCTAAGTGAGGATGTTAAATCCCAGGGAAAAATAACTTTTCGCGATGCCAGCGAGTGTCTTCATATCCCCCTGGCCCGAGCTTTATTTGCTATAGAACATATCAATCAAGTCCATCTATTTGAAAATGTCATCACCATCACCTATGACGGTGAGCTAACGGAAAAAGAGTTTCAAGACCGAGTAGAAGTTGCGCTCATCGAAAACATAAATAACCACAATCCCAATTTTCAAAGTGCGGAGGAAGTACGCAGGGAACAGCTTAGCCCGGAAATGCGTAAAATCGAAGAAATCCTCGATCATTCTATTAGGCCTGGGTTACAAGCCGACGGAGGCGATATTCAGGTTGTTGATTTGCATGATAATGTGCTTGTCATCATGTACGAAGGTGCTTGCGGAACCTGCCCGAGCTCTACGCTAGGGACTTTGGAAGCGATTCGCGGAATATTACGTGAGGAATATGATCCGACCTTGGAAGTCGTTACCTACTAAAATACGCAGTATTAAAAAAGGCGGTGGCTTGAAAAATCTTCCTCGAATTCACTCGTCGACATTATGCAATCAACTTTAAAATATCTTCTTTTTTAAAACGATAATCTTTCCCATTTGGCTTTGAGTATTTTATTTTACCAAGTTTAATTTTCCGACGGAGAGTAGATTCCGATACACCTAAAATTTCACAGGCTTCCTGTAATGAAATAAAATCAGCTTGCAGAAAAAGCTTGGTTGAATCAGTTATATCAAGTCCAATGACATTGCTATCTTTATCGAACCTTACGATGATTCCATATTTAAAAACTGTCTTTGCCTCTACTTCGTCTTTAAAATCTATAGAAAGATAGTCATTATTTTTATCGTGATAAATTTTCATATATTGACCTCAAAATGTATCATGACCGTTAATACCTCAAACATGGCATTTTCTTTGTGTACCGCCACGGCTGCTATATTGTTGTCTTTTCTGTTTTTAAGACTTTTATAATAAATCCATTTATCTTTTGATTGTTTAATTTTTCCATCAGGTTCAGATATTATCAGCTCAACCTCATTGGGCTTGATATTTCTTTCTTCCATTCTCGTTACCGCATGAGAAGTAAATAAAATCTTCATATTGGAAATCTAGCACACTTATTCACAACTTGTCAATTAACTATTTATAACTATTTAATTATAGGCGCCTTGGAAATTTTTTCTTAATTTTTAGTGTGAGAGCACAGCCTCTATAAGTAATTTCGTGCCCTCTTTTCGAAGTCAAAATGTTTTTTCTTAACCATATTAATACTATTTTGCCAAAAATCGGGCCCCCTTAAATCAATGGCAAGGTGTTTATGCGCGAGATCTTCTGCGGTCATGCGTCCTGTGTCACGGAGTAGATCGATATAGAAATCTTTAAAATGATCCTTAAGAACTTCTTTTTGCGCAAAAATCCCGAGAGCAAAGAGATAGCCAAAGGTATAGGGGAAATTATAAAAACTAATCCCCGCAATATAATAATGAAGAGTTGAGGCCCAGTAAAGATCCATGTGCTCGGATATCGTCTCACCGTAATATTTCTTAGAAGCCTTGACGGCGAGTTCCTTTAATTCGTTTACCCCGACATTACCCCGCGCCCTTTTGTCATAAAAAAGCCTTTCAAACTCGTAGCGCATGGGTATGTTTAACAAAAAAACATTTAAACTATTTGTATCAAAATATGAGACGTCAAAGATCATCTCTTCAGAAAGAGCATTCTCTTTTAAATAACTTAAAACTAAAGTTTCCGCCATAATACTGGCCGTTTCTGCGAGTGTCATCGGGTAAATCGTATCATGAATACTAAGGTCCCGCATAATCCAGTTATGATAGGCGTGCCCAAGTTCATGCGCCAGAGTCATCATGTCCTTCATGGACTCATTGTAAGTCATATAGACTCGCGGCGTTCGCGACTTAAGAAATTTTGTGCAGTAAGCTCCAGGTCTTTTGTTCGGGAGTTTGCGTGTTTCAATCCAGTTATTTTTAAGCATCACATCAACAAAATCTGCCATACTAGGGTCGAGCATTGAAAAGGCCGCTTTAATTATGTCGATGGCTTTTTCAAAACTTATGGGTTTTGGGTCTAACGCCTTTGGGTTTGGCGCAAGAGAGTCCCACAAATCGAATTTTTTCTTGCCAAATAATCGCGCTCTTAAAGCCAAATTAGCCTGGGCTTCTTCCTGAGCCCCAAGGACTTCTGTCATCATCGCATCCAGGGTTTCCCCACTTATGCGGGCGCGCCAAAAATTTTTATCCATATAATGCATGGTTTTTTTTACGGAGCGAATTTCCGCTTCTTTCAGACGCCACCCTGCCATGGCATTAATTATGGCCGCGCAAGTATGCTCCTGGGTCGTCCAAGTTTGGCGAATACTGCGAAAAGCCTGCTTACGCATTTCTTCCTGAGGACTAGATAAATACCCCGCGGCTTGAGCCAAGCCCAAAGTTTTCTTTTCATTATTTTCTACGATTTCACAGACCAAATGACTCGAACAGGAGTCATAAAGCTGGCTCCAGGCCTGAAAGCCGTCGCTACTGAGTTTTAATATTGTTTTTTCAGTTTGCTGATCAAGATTAAAATCCTTAAGAACACGCGCATTATTAATCAAAAATGATCTTTCCTTGCCTTCTTTCGTCAAAAAATATTTATCTAGAAAGGCTTGATCAATTTCCTCAAGAAATAAATTATGCGATGTCATCGCTTGGCTGAGTTGATTGATGTAACCCCTCAGTTCGATTTTCTTCAGGTTTGCCAGCTCATTTTTGCCATCGAGACTCGCTTCTGAGTCGGCAAATGTTCTGAGGTTAGAAAGCCTAACTTCGGCTTCATCGCAAATTCGGTCCTGCTGGCACAAAAGATCGATTATGCGCTGGTCGTTGGATCCCAGGTCTCGAGCTTCAATAACGGTTTGAAGCTTGCTGGCAAGCTGGTCAAGCTCAGTTATTTTTGCTTGGCAAAAAGCTATTTCTGCTAAAAAATCATTTCCTTCAAGTCCACTGTATTCCGCGCTATTGTCCCACTGCATGCCTTCTCCTCAGTTCTAGGATTTGTCTCCCAGTCTATCTTTTTTTGCCCCTGGAATAAAGATGATTAACGGGGAGTATTTTTAAGGGACGAAGCTATAAAGTAGGTGCTGCTTTTGTTTGACAAATCACAAAACTCGAGAAAGATCCCGCCGAGCCTTGCTCGTTCGGGACACGCATATGGACCTTTTACATAAATAATCTAAGAAAGTGAGCAGACAACACCCGCGCTCGCGACGACGATTTCGTTGACATCTTCGTGAGCGTAGTCGTTAACTTTGCCGTGGGGTATGGGCGTTAATCGGCCCAGCGTAGTCATAGGGGTCAACGGTGTCAGAATGGGACCTTGATCAGATTAACGATAATGTATTACCGATATCATTTTCCCTCATGGCAACCGAACAATAATGTGTTCTCTATTGAATTTACTCTTTCTTTTTTTGGCACCGCAGATCAGGCATTGAATCATACCTTGCGCACGCACCCCTATAAGAAAATTCTATAAAGACTTCCTTGACATAAGGCATGTGGTCGAAAATTTCATCTGAACATAAGGACTCAGAAAGACTTGTGCAGGCAGCTTTACAAGCCTCTTCATTACTCCAGTTTTCGATAGTCGGAGAGTATGCATTTCGAACACCTGTTTTTTTAGTATTTTTAAAATAAGAAGTGCCTACGCATTTCCCCGGAGGAGGGGTGGGGGTGCTTATTGGCGTTGGCTGTAAGGTCGGATCGGGGTTAGGTATAGGCACGGGAGTCGGATTACCGGATAAAGCCGAGTCATTCCCCATGTTAAAACCACACGAGGCCAAAATCAAACAACTAGAAATTATTGAATATAAACCTGCCCGACTGCTTGTTCGCACGACTTTGTTTCCCATATAAATCCTTTCATTTTTTTTACTCGTCATATTTCAAGCCTGTTAGCTACTCACGGGGAGAATATATGTTTTTTTTCATTAAGCCCAAAAAATCGTATGCCACTGATTTCAGACAAATCAGGTATGAACTGTTGACCACGCTAGAGCAACGATTGATTTTTATTTATCAGACGGTATCTGAAGTAAAGGATTTAAGAGAATGCGAGATGGGGAATATAGACAAGGACTAGTTGAGGGGGCTGATACCATTCGAGCACACTAAAGACCAAAGATTTCGTAAGATTTAATTAGAGAACCTATTTACAGGAGAGAAGGCAGAGAGACCAATGCACGATAGGCATCAAGGTATTTCTGCGTGACAGTTTCCACCCCCGGATGCGTTAAAACTAAAGGGCTCCGCCTCGACTGTCTGATAGCAATTGATGAAATATTTATTAACAACCAAATCGTTTAAGGCCTGCGCTGGCCAGTCCACAGTTAGAAGATTTCCGTTGACAGCTTTGATTTGAACTTCTGCCTGGCCTAGATCCTTTCCAGTAGAATTTTCAATGGCATCGCCGTGTAATTTTACCCATCTATCAACTATGAGGTTAGTGAACCTAAAATTCGTAATATAACGATCCGGGCAGCTAGGGCAGGCATTTTGCCCTGGATTAGAAATGACTTCCTCAGCTGGAGGTGGCGTTTCCGCCGTTCCACCGCCTGTATTTCCACCGCCTGTATTTCCACCGCCTGTATTTCCACCGCCTGTATTTCCACCGCCTGTATTTCCACCGCCTGTATTTCCACCGCCTGTATTTCCGCCACCTGTATTGCCTCCGCCTTCAGCTGCACCACCATTATCCTCGACTATTGGCGCATCGCCTCCAATAGTGCCAGCAATAATTCTATTCATGGAAAAGGGTGTATCATACCATCCCCCGGAAAAGCAGGCTCCCTCTTTGAGCGAATTTGGTATTTGGTTACCTTCACGTTTATATTCTTCAAAATCAACAAAAACACCGTTATTAGATACATAAGGTCCGCCTACACCCATCGCTGGTTGAACATGATAATGTAAATGCGGCGCCGTAGCGTTTCCCGTGTCTCCCATTCTACCCAAATAGGTCCCTCTTGGTATGCTCTGACCTATAGTAAGAGATCTGGGAATAGTATTGGAAGCAAAATGCAGATAAACAGCTTCATACGTGGGATCATCTTCAAAAGCGATCTTAATATAACTTGTATCTGCAAATTTGCCCGTCATACTTTTTCCCGTATACTCGACATAGGTAATTGTTCCCGGAGCCGTTGACAATATATCCCCATTATTATTAAATGCGCTGAAATCATAGGCATAATTTTTATTACCTCCAATTTTATGGGCTGCGCACCCAAAGGTCCCCTTCGTACCTGCTGGCCAAGGCAGTGTTTGAGATAGAAAAATTTCTTTGATTGCATTTGAATGATGTGTAACAGGATTATCTTGATCTTGATTTATATTTGACTCAAATGCCTTTTTTTCTGAGCAAGCCAAAGAACAAATAAGAAGCAAAAGACTAAGAACGGCAAATTCAGCAATTTTTTTAACTATCATCGTTAAATCTCCTAGTGTCCCCTTTTCGGCTCTACTGACTAAAAACATGAGAAATGATCAATAAGTTGAAAATAGTTAAATAATATTAGATAGCTAAATCTATTGTTGTCCTGAGTTTTAATAAAGACTTCAACATTAGAAACTTCAAATTAGGGACTCGCTAAAGAAAAGACCTCAAATTGCCCAAAGCCATCAAATATTTAAATATCTATTTTTATTAAAAATAATGATTTTATTAATAATAATTTCAAGTATTAATAAAAATTATAAAAATAATTATGAGAATCCATCAATAATATGGTATAGCTAGCTGACTTTATCTGCTATAAAGTGTTCAAGAGAAATTAACTGATCACTTATATGCATTTACTACGAGGATTTTGCCAATGAGAATGGGGTTTAAAACAGCGAGTCGCGTGCTAATTTTATGTTCCTTAGGGTTGTTTGTCTCACCTTTGCAAGCTGATGAGCAAACATCAACTAAAGGACAAGTTTCTTCCGTATCTTCTAAAGACAAAGAGGGGGTCTACCTCGAATACTTAGATTATGAAGGACGCGTCTATAGCAAATCCCGCAAAAGCCTGAGCGGCGAAGAAATCAAACTCGATGCGGCAGCCCGCTACCAATATAATCCTGACACCTACGGGCGGTTTCGATTAGATATTGACCCCATAGACGATACCTATGAAAGTAAAACGTCAAAGCTTGAGTTGTTGCTTTTTCATCGTGCGGGGCATCTTTCGATGATGCTCGACCTCGATATGTTGACCGCTGATGGCGATGGCGGTGGCATCAGCGTTGGCCCGGATAAAGATTCTGAAGGGACTTATATTTCCTATAAACCACTTGAATATTTTACGCTGACTTTTTTCCCCTTTAATTTTGATGGTGAAGTTGGAGATGAGTTTAACACTTGGGACGTCACTCGCATTTATTATATCGACGGAGCCCCGAATACTATCACGGCAGATCAGGCGCAGGGCGAGAAATTAAAATCAAAAACGATTCCAGGAATTGAACTCAAAGCGAGCTTTGGAAGGGCCGAATTTTATTATGGCGTTGGAGCCGCAAGTTATCTTTATCCAGCAAATGCTAGCTTCGCTATCGATGAAGAGCTCACTGCTGACCGCTGGGAGTGGCGACAAGATGTCGGTATGAAAGCAGGCTTTAAATGGAAAGCCGAAGGGGCCCGCTTTAAAGTTCAGCATGTTCGCCACAACAAGTCGGATGAAACTGGCTCTCTCATCGCGCAAGCGACTTCTGCCTCACTCAATGTGCGTCTGCCTGAGGGACCATTTTTTGGTCTAGAATATACCCATACTAAAGCAGGAAAAAAACCTTACCGCCTCGATCGCTGCCAGTGCTGGTTCAATGATACAACTCCATTTTATCCAGTTTACTCTGACTATTATGGCAATGCTCAGGACTGGCTTGATCAAAGTGGTTATGCCAGTATGGCACGACTTGGCTACGCTGCAGGTTCTTTTGAACCATTTGCGTTTTATAAATTTCAGTCCAAGCATTTTATTTTTCGCGATCCCGAATCAGCTCATCGCCTGCGCACAGCTGACGAAACCCAGTCACATGGTGGTTTAAAAATCTTCGGACTCGGCTCTAACTTTAAAGAAGGCAACTTCAATCTTAGACCAGAGGTTGAATGGATGACGGCACAAAATGAAGTCTTTGGCAGCAGTGCCGATGTCCGTGAGGACGCGATTCTTGCCAATAACAGCAAAAAGAATTATTTGATCACGCTGTATTTAACCTATAATTTCGACGAAAAGTATCAGCAATTTAACTAACGGGTCTATGGGGTTTATCTTATGAAAACTACTTTTTTCGCATTGTTCGCTTTTTTGTTCTTACACGTTCAGGGTTGCTCTGATAACAAATCAGACAAACGCCGTGAAAGTCCTGACGAATTAACTTCTCTACTCAATGAAGTTCGGTCCCTCCAGGAATCTGCCCAAAAAGGAGTTTTCCTGCGTTCCAGTTCTGACCGCGATCGCAGTGCGTATCTTGTCGTTCTTCATGATATCAACATTGGTCTTCTTAAGCTTAAAAATGAGCCTGATAGCAAAGATGCCTTGGAACTTCTTTATACCGCCGTGGTCACCGGGCGAAAGCTCCCCCTACTCGCAGAAGATCAGTCTCGTATGGAAGAGCTACTCAATCGCTTGAGTTTACTGCTCAGCTCCAAGTCCCAGTCCCTGGGTCTGGTGATGGCGGACCTGTACTGGCGGCTTTTTTCTTACAACTTTTCTGATGGTATTGAACCTTTTACCTCGTTTGCCGAAAAAGGACCCATGTGGGAACGTGATATTGCTCTGGGCAAGAGTTTTGCCCGCATTAAAGGCTATGATGTTACGTCATGGTTATTATCTCCGTCATTTAATCTCACAGGAATCACAAACCCTAAGGTTCGTATTCGTCACTTGATCAATCTTGACCGCAATACAGGCTCATATGCGAGCGACCTCTTTGACCGGGCACAAATCGTAGCATCAGCCTTTAAAGTGGTCATTTCGACCGACTACAAAAAAGGCGATCCGAGTGCAGCAACTTGGCAGGAGCTTGACATCAGCCCCATGCCCAGTAGCATTGATTTTCACACTGTGGTCACACCAGAAATCGATATTTCACCTTGGATAGGTGAAAATGTTACGATAGCCTTTCATTACGATTTTCCCAGCAACAAAATGGGACATCATTATGCATTATGGCAAATTGAAGAAATGGATTTGCTGGGCTCCGGTGATCTTGGCAATTGCTGTGAGGCGCGAGACAGAAAACTCCTAGAACAACAGTTTAACTCGGCAAGTTTTAGCCCATTTTTTGCCCTGACTCCTCCTGCTGAAAGCGCCAACTGGGAAATGGCTGCCTATAACGGCACCAACTACGCGCAAATTTATACCCAAGCAAAAACCACAGACGCCTGGCTATTGTCTCCGCGTCTCGATCTTAGCCAAAGCCGTGACCTTACCCTAAGCGTGTATCACAAATCAAAATTTGCAAATACCGAGAGCATGAAAATCATGGCCTCTCTAGACTTTGAGGGAGGTGATCCTAAGGAAAGCACTTGGACGGAAGTTCCCTGGGCTCCTGAAGGTTTTACTCCCAAAGATGATAAGTGGAATACCCTGCCGCAAATTCCGCTTGATATCAGTTTTTTAAGTGGCAAAAAATTTGTATTGGCTTTTGTGGTCACAGCAGATAAGAAGACCACCTTGGGTTGGCAAATCAATAATTATACCATTTATGGGAGCGGTGCTTTAGGCCTAGTAGAAAAAGATGGCTTAAAATTTACTGGGGACCAAAAACCACAAACAATTATTTATGAACACCAATTTGGTGATGCAAATACAGCTCCATACCAAGGAATTAGTTTTGCCTCACCCGATAAAACATGGGAACCATTCCCAACGCCTCCCAAACCAGGAACATTTCTAAAAATTGATAGCCGGGGCACTCGCGAACATATTTGGCTCATTTCGCCAAAAATGACCCTTCCCGATGTTGCCGAACTCAATGTCAAATATACCGGTGTCACGACTAATCCAGACTGGCGAAATATTAAATTTCTCCTCAGCACTAATTACCAAGGTGGCGATCCCCGCGAAGCTAATGTCGTTTGGACAGCACTGGATCATGCCGAATTGACCTTCATACCGACGACTTGGACTGACTTTACCTCAAAAAGAATAGACCTTAGCACCTATGCCGGACAAAATATTGTACTCGCATGGCAGTTTCAAAGCCCTGCAGGTGGCGCTTACACTGGTTTTGAAATTGGCAAACTGACCATAAGTGGCAGCGGAGAAGGAGAAGTTTCGCTAGAAGAAATCGCGGTTTCCATGAACAATAAGATCGTTGATAAAGCCCTTGAGCTTACGCCAAATGCTCCCATAAATACCCCCCCTGCTCAGCAGGTCAAGTTGGGGAAAACATTATTTTCTCATACCTTTAAAGACGGCATGGGTGATATGGTTCAAGGCACCATTGAGGGGAATCCAGCACAGTTTAAGCTTAAGCTTAATACCGTAAAACAGGAACAAGCTGCCGAAATAAGTGGTTACAGCAAACCGACCAATTTTGCAGGCACAGCCGTACTTACCACCCCAAAAATGAGTTTTAAAGCTGGCGAAGTCGCGGCTATTAAGGTCACGCACGTGCAAGGATTTTACAATAAAGCAGAAGATCGCGCGGATAAGCTCCTCACCATCGTTTATGCCGAAGTCCCGGCAAATGCGGTCGTTGCTAATAGTCTCGCCACCCTTAATTGGCAGGAGCTAAATTTCTCCACTGAGCCCAAGGGTTATGACAGCAAGATTACCGACATTGTTGAAACTGAGTGGCTAAATTTGCCCGCAACTTTAGCAGGCAAGGATTTTGTCATCGGCTTTCGTTATAAGTCAACCGAGACACAAGCACCCCGATGGACATTATTTGATCTTAAAATCTCTCTGCTGGGAGGCTAATCAGCATGAGCACCATCTTTTTTAATAAAGCTTTTTTTTGCTGCTGCGTATCAGTCTTTATGGGCCTCAGTATATTTTTGGGGTGCCATGATGTGAAGCCGGGAGTCAGTTCCCAGGAGCCACTCTATTTGCAAGGTGATGCACCAGGCGAAAAACCGAATATAGCGGGAAACCTTATGGCAACGGCCATTAAACAGATGGAGTCACTCGATTTCGTCTTTTATCCGTTGAAACTCATAAATAAAAATAGTGTTGCCGAACTTGATTTTTCGAAAGAGAAAATTGATATTCCCGGTATTTTAACGCTTTATCCTGAGGGCACTGAAGATCAGTTTCTTATTGGAACGATGCGTGGCAGCACCATAAAGACGTTTATTTTTAGTCGCGTAAAAGAAACCTATGACGCCGAACTGCAAGTCGCGGGTTTAAAATATGATATGCGCTTTGTGGGTGGTATCTCCACAATTAATACGATTAGCGATGAGCGCGGCAATCCCCTCGAAGACGACAAAAATTATAAAGTCGCAATAAGTGATTTCTATTATTTTAATGGCAGCACTTTTCCTTCCTATAAATACCGCAATGGTTTGCAGGGGAGATTTCGCAGGCAAAATAAACTCATTTCAGCACGACAAACGTTAAAGAATTACCTAGAGCAGGGAAATCTTAACAATGAGCTGTTTTATGATCAACGCGCTGTCGTCAAAAATATAGTCAAAGGGGATGCTGGAGAACTGAGCATTCCTGAAATTCAGGGCGAAAGTTTTTTATCACCTTTTTATGGCTACAAGGTCCGCACTTCGGGTATCGTAACAGCCATCGCTATGGGCGACTGGTATCCCGGGGGAACGCAGCTTATTATTCAGTCTCCCAAGGATGATGGGAATCCCCTGACTTCTGAAGCTGTGAGTATTTATGTTCCTGAAGAACTGGTTAAAATTAAGCTAGGTGATGCGCTAAAGGTGAGTGGCGTCATTTATGAAGATATGCTTGGCAGTGGCCTGAGCCGCACGATTATTCGGGAAGTTGATGGAATTGATGTGGTTTCCCATGACAATCCCCTCCCCGCTCCAGTGCGTTTAGGTGAAGGTCTTTATGAATATCCCACACAAACGGTTTCTAGTTTTCGCGGTAATCTCAACCTAAAGCCAAAGCTCGAACGCACTGATGGCATTGATTTCTGGGAGAGTGTAGAGGATATGCGCGTGACCGTAATCGCGCCTAGGGTCGTTGGGTTTCGGGGTGGGAAAGAAAAGTTTGCGAGCTTAGATCCAAAGCCGTACCTCAATCTGTACCTCGTTGCTAAAAATGCGAGCGGATCTCAAGATGAAGAAAGTCAAACTGCGGCGGGCGGAATTATTATCGATGTAGAAAAAGGTGACTTTAATCCGCAAATCCTTCAGCTTTCAACTGGGCCATTTACCCGTGGTATGGATTCTGAAACATCCTACAATATTGGTGATGTTATTGAAGGTGAGCTGACCGGAAATATCATATATGACAAAAACCTTTTTGGTGACGGCAACTATACTTTTGTCCTACCTCAGGAACAGCCCGCAATTTTGACCTTACAAAAGAAAAATGCTGCCCTGACCGCACTCAAATCAAGACCAAAATCCTCATTAAATAAATTGCCTGATCATTTACGCGTGGCTACTTTTAATGTGGAAAACTTAAGCGGCAATCAATTTAGCCGCATCATCGAACTTGGAAAAGCCATTAGTTCACAGTTGCTTTGCCCTGAAATTATTAATTTTGTAGAAATACAGGATGTAAATGGCGAGGATTTTTCTGGTGATGCTAAGGGAAATACGACCTTAAAGCGCATCATCGACGTCTTAAATTGCCCAGGAACCAATTACCTCCCCCTCAACATTGATCCCATAGTCCATGCTGAAGGCGGACAGCCAGGAGGCAATATTCGGGTTGCTATGATCTATGATGCTAAAAGTGTTTTATTTACACCACGCGGAGAGGCAGGACCTTTTACCGAAACCTTAGTAATGCCTGATGGCAGTCTTAGTGTTAATCCTGGGCGGGTGTTTCCTAATGATCCAGTTTTTGCTACCACACGTAAAAGCATCGTCGCAGAATTTAGCTTTGCCGGAGAAACTATCTTTATTATCGGCAATCATTTTAATTCCAAGTTAGGCGATTCTTCACGCTGGGGGGCTAACCAGCCACCATTTTTAGGCTCAGAAAATATGCGCAGCAACATTGCGGACCGCATAAATTATTTTGTCAATATTCTTCATTTAAAAAACCCCAAAGCCCACATTATTGTATTGGGGGATTTCAATGCTTATATGATAGAGAATGCTTTAAAAATCCTAGAGGGCAAAGTCTTAACCAATCTAATGGCTCAGGATCAAATACTGCCAAAAGCTGAGCGTTATACGACAAATTATAACGGCAATTCGCAGCCTCTTGATTATATTTTTATCAGCAATAGCTTGTTTGACAAATCACCTGAACTGGAGATCCCGCACTTTAATAGTGACTATATGGGACGTCTTTCTGACCATGACCCGGTGATTGCCCGGTTTAATTTCAGTCAATGATGAAAGTGCGTTATCTTGGATAGGATAAAAAAAAAGATACCAAACCTGGCCATAGGCTTATGCTTGTCAATTTCCCACGCCCTCGTAGAGTCTTCGGGTTGGACTATATCAGCTGAGAGTGATATTGATGATATTTGACATCATCGACCTTGAACCCCCAATATATAGACCACCATCGGAAGCAAAAAGCTTTTTGTTTCCCATAACCATTGGCTGTTCTCATAATAAGTGTAGCTTTTGTGCTATGTACCGCAGCAAGACTTTTCGCGTAAGGTCAAATGCAGAAGTTGACAGTGATATTGATAAAGCCAGTGCTTATTTCAAAAAAGTCGGTTTATTCCCCGAAAAAGTCTTCTTTATTGATGGAGATGCACTTTGTGCTCCAACGGATACTTTATTGAATGCCTGCAAAAGACTCAACAATACTTTACCCGGCCTTAAGCAAATTTCTCTCTATGCTACCGTAAAAAATGTTTTAGAAAAATCTCCTGAAGAGCTAAAGAAAATGGCCGAAAATCGCTTGTCATTGGCTTATATTGGACTGGAAAGTGGTTGTGATACGGTTCTTAAAAAAGTCGCTAAAGGCAACACGGGCGATGAGGTAACGCTAGCCTGCCTTAAGCTCAAAGAAGCGGGATGGAAAACTTCCTTGATAGCCATGCTGGGCTTGGGGGGCAGGGAACATTCGGCAACCCACTGTGAAGAGACTTCACGCATTGTCTGCGCATCACGGCCTGATTTCTTCTCTTTTTTATCTACAACTGCGGTGCCGGGTACTCCCTATTTTAATCAAATTAAAAAGGGTGTGTTCACTCCGCTGAGTTATAAAGAACTTCTCATAGAAATGAGAAATATTCTGGGCGGGCTAAAAGGCCTAAAGGATGCGACAACCATTTTTCGCGCCAATCATGTTTCCAATCATTTTCCTTTGTCGGGGACGCTTCCTCAAGATGTTGATAAGCTTTTAGAAGTTGTTAATCACTGGATTTCTAGCTGTCCTGATGATGTTTTTCCCGATAACAACCCCTATTTTCTTTAAATTTTCTCTGATCATTGCATGCTGGAAAGTACTGAAAAAAATAATCAACTATAAAGAAAGTAAATTTATGGGTAACGCAATTGACTATGTGTGGCCATGGTTGAAAGAAAGAGTTTCTGAACGAAAAAAGTCCGGGTTTGCAAGTAATAAACCCCTTGTAATAGGCTTATCCGGCCCCCAAGGGAGTGGTAAAACGACGCTCGTCAATACCCTTGTCAACAGTGCCCGATCTTCGAGTCTCAAAGCTATCAATATCAGCATAGATGATTTTTATCTGCCAAGAGCAGAACAGGATGACCTCGCAAAAAAATACTTTTCTTGTGACTATCTCCAGCAAAGAGGATACCCCGGTACACATGATATCTCTCTTGGCACACGCACCATAAACAAACTCATCAATGCCTTAGATGGAGATTCTGTTATTATTCCCCGTTACAATAAAGCAGCATTTAATGGCCTTGGAGACCGATTCCCCCAGAGTCAATGGACGCAAACTACCGGCAATCTCGACGTTATTTTATGGGAAGGTTGGATGCTTGGCTTTCAGCCCATAGGCAAGACATGTCCCGCACCCTTAAAGGAGATTGATCACCTCCTTGCCGCCTATGAATCTTGGTATAAGCTAATTGATTATTGGGTTTATATTTTTCCTGATGATTTTACTTATGTTTTTCAGTGGCGCCTCGAATCTGAGCAAAACCTCAGAGCGCAAACGGGCTCTGGCATGTCCGACATAGAGGTTACCAAGTATATTGAAAAATTTATGATAGCCTATAAAACCTACGGTAATCCGCTCTACCAAAGCTTAAAAAACAATAAAAATAACCTAATTTTAGCAATGGATAAACAGCGACTTTGTCGGCTATTAGATAATAAAAAAGAGAAAAGAGACTGAGATGGCGCGCCCTGAGAGACTCGAACTCCCGACTTCCAGGTTCGAAGCCTGGCACTCTATCCAACTGAGCTAAGGGCGCGTAAGACATTTATACTACAATAACATTTTTGGGATAGCTAGAGCGATTATGTAAAAAAAACATGAGTTTCACCAATTTCAAGTCAATTTTTTACTAAAACCAGCAGGGAATTTATGTTAAATGCCTTCATTTTCTTGACATTGAGAGGATTTCTCCTTATAAACTAACATTGTCTTAAATTAGTAGTGGTTTTAAAAAAAGTACGCCCCCATGCGATATTACCAATTAATCAATTTTGCTTTTTTCTGTTTTTCTACTTTGTTTTCATTTTGTTCGCTACGCGCCTTTGGTTTCACCCGTTCCTCTGACCCCGCATTTTTTAACGCCCTCGTGTGCGAAAAAATCCTCACAAATTATCTAAGTATTGAAGATCCCGAAAGTGAACAAGAGATACTCGAAAAATGTTCAGAAAAAATAGAGTTATTTATCGATCCGTTAACAATAGACCTTTACCGCACCAAGAAAAATCTCTTTACTTTTTCCTTAAATTTAACAGAAAAATCGTTATTTTTAGAAGGGAACGGGGATATAAATGAATATCTTTATGTCAATAATTTACTGGCTAGTAGCTTTGCCTATGTTTTTGATAGATTCAAGGTAGTTAATTTTAAAATTAAATCCCGCAAAAGAAATGATGAACCCACTATAAGAGATCGACTGGTAAATGTAGTGAAATCTGCCTTAAAAAACGAGTATTATGCGCCCTCCAGAGCAGAGGTTAGGTGGTATGATAAAAACCAATTAGCAGAACAAAAAATACACCGTGAACTTGGTAACGAGTTACCCGATTATCTTCCCTTTAAAAGTGGGGGTAATTTTTGCCTCTATGATAATTCTCATGACGCTGAGGTTGTTGTGTCCTGGTTAGCCCTCGTCGATGAGGAACAAGAAATTCTCCCGTCTATAAATAACTGGCAAAGAAAAAAACTTATCGCCGCGATGTATGCCCGTGGATTTTCTGATGGCACGGGTTCCGAATGCTATCAATTTTATTTTAAAATTTATTTTAATGACGGTTGGATGATTAACGTTCTTTATGATCTAAGAAATAAAGCCTGAATTTTATAAAACGCGTTCAATTATGCTGTAGTTAGCATGCTCAGCCGTTTTATCCCGACGGTAAGAATACCAAGTACTTTTTTCACAATAGGTACAATCAGTAGAAACGAGAATATGTGCGGGTTTTAGTCCGAGTCTTACTAATTCCAAACTGGCGGCTAATGATAGATCAAGATGAAATTTGTCTCCTACACCTCGAGAAAGGCAAAAATACCGCTCTTCCTTACTAAGGGTCAAGCCATCACTAAAAAACGCTGAAACAACATCAGTACCGACTTCAAAATGTTTTGCACACAGGGTAGGACCGATGACCGCCGTCAGCTCGGATACCGAAGACACCGTTAGATTTACCTTTTTTACACTCTCTTTAATAATACCAGCACATAAGCCGCGCCACCCTGCGTGGATAGCCATAACAACATTTTGAGAAAACAATAATATAGGAATGCAATCAGCAGTTCGCACGGCAATAGGCAGACTGGACCGACATGTATACAGAGCATCACCGCATTCGTTGGTTTTAAAATTAGGGGCATCAGCACTAAGGACATCTATCCCGTGAACTTGTTTCATGCTCACTATTTGTGCTGATAAACTGGTATATGGATCTAGTTTACCCCTAAAGGTTATAGAAATATTTTTTTGGAGACAAATTTTACGCTCTAAGTCCTGTTGCGACAAAAAAACTATATCTTGTAAAGCACTAAATATATTTGCCATAAATTACCCAGAATAAGGTAAAAAGAAAATACTACCACTGCGGTATATTTTAAGAACAAAAC
Source organism: Oligoflexia bacterium (assembly GCA_030432875.1). Classification (GTDB taxonomy): domain Bacteria; phylum Bdellovibrionota_B; class Oligoflexia; order Oligoflexales; family JAGOVF01; genus JAUILP01. The sequence goes on from JAUILP010000014.1 coordinate 36,343, forward strand.
GCTGATGTTTGCCAAGAAGAATCTGAAGTTGATCTACACTTCTTAAAGATTCGTCATTAAAGCTGGTAATAATATCGCCTTCTTTTAACCCCATACGTTCTGCGGGGGATCCATTAAGAATTTGTTTTACAAATAATCCGTAAGGGATCTTTCGCGCGGGATTGCCACGCAAATTTTTAGGTTTGGGAACGACCAAAAATCCAAATTTTTTAGCAAATTGATCGAGTTTATTCTCCATCGCGAGAATCATACTTTCTTCTTCAGGCCACTCACTTAAAGGAACGGACATATTTATAACTTTTTTACGACGCACAAACTTAAGGAGCACCTGACTTCCAGGTGATAATTGGGAAAGGAGACTAAAAAAAGTATTTTCATCTGGCGTACTTTTGCCATTGACACTCACGATTACGTCTCCAATATTTATCTTGATTTTATAAGCAGGACTATCTCTAGCAATATCCTGAACTAAGACACCCGATATCTTGGGGCTTAGATTTAGGAGCTCTCTTAACTCTTGATCAAGCTTTTGGACATTGACGCCTAAAAAACCACGATGCACCCTACCGTCCCGAATGATTTCCTCTATTACCTTTGCGGCTAAAGTAGAAGGGATAGCAAAACTTATACCGCTAGAGCCACCTGAACGAGTAAAAATCGCGGTATTGATACCAATGGCACGGCCATACATATTGAGAAGTGGTCCCCCACTATTGCCAGGGTTAACGGCAGCATCAGTTTGTAAAAAATCTCCCACCCGGGTTATTTGTAAGTTTCCTCTGCCAATAGCAGAAATAATTCCCAGCGATAAGCTACCTTCTAAGCCAAAAGGAGAGCCTGCCACCATAACTAATTCGCCTTCATGAGTATTTTTTAAGTCATCAAGGATCAGGTGATCAAGATTACTGCGATCAAAATTTTTGTTGATAATTTTTAGCACGACAAGATCAGCATGCACATCTTTACCGATAAGCCGAGCATCTTCAACGCTATCGTTAGCTAAGCGCAGGGAAATGACTTCTGCATTTTTGATAACATGATAATTAGTCACCACGTAGCCAGCATCAACATCGATAAAAAAACCAGACCCCATACCAAAGGGCTTTACCGGCTCTGGAAAATTTTCTTGAAATTCAGGCGGAGTTTGAAAATTATTTCTATTACGAAAAAGTTCATAGGGATCAATCGCCCCTAAGGGACGCCCATCTATCCTTTTGCTAACGGAAACAAATACAACAGCTCTCTTTGCTGATTTTGCGAGTTCAGCCAAGGCCTGCGAATAAATTTGAAGCGGCTTTAATAGTTCCTTTTGCACAGGATTTTTGTTTTCTTGCGGCAGAATAAAACGGGCTCCAGCGAAAACATAGGTTGCCCCAATTAAGGTCAGTATGCAGGAAAACATAAGGTACTTTAGCACTTTAACAACAAAAGACACAATACCGGGAGGGAATGTTTTGAGTTTGCTCCCGTAATCACGGGCAACTATTTGAACACAAGGCATAGTGATTTTCCTTAAAAGCTACTGAGAATTTAGAATTTCAAAACATCACAAAAGTTTTCTCACAAGGTACCATTCCTCAGCTAATATCTTTTTTTGCTTTTCTTGCTTTTTTCTGTCGTAATTTAGCGTTCAGTTCCTGCACCTGATTTATCAGAATTTTTTGCCTGAGATAGTGTTCCATAATGACCAGGATACTCATAGCCTCGACAATCGGTACTGCCCTAGGCAGCACACAGGGGTCATGGCGTCCTGATTTAGGTTTAAAGGAAACATTTTTTCCCAAGGCATTAACTGTTTTTTGTTCTTTAAAAATAGTCGCCGGAGGCTTAAACCCCACCCTAAAATAAATTGGTTCACCATTTGATATACCACCTTGCACGCCGCCTGAGTGGTTGGTAAGTGTTGTCACCTGTTTATTTTTAGCTAGAAAACAGTCATTATGCTCTGATCCGAGCATCCTTCCCCCGGCGAAGCCAGAACCGATTGCGAACGCTTTTGTTGCCGGAATACTCATCATGGCCTTTGCCAAATCAGCTTCAAGCTTGTCAAAAACGGGATCACCCAGTCCTTCGGGCACTCCCTGGATATAGCAGTAAATACTGCCGCCAAGACTATCCCCTTGGCTTTTGACTTTAGCGATAAGCAGTTCTGCTTGCCGCGAAACTCTGGGGTCAGGACAGCGGATGATGCTTTTATCTACCTTATCTCTGGTCATTTTTTCTGGTGTTTTACTAGAGGCATCGAGATCATGAATGCTGTCCACCCAAGCGACAACAGAAAAATCCGGCCAAACTTGACTCAGGATTTGCTCAGCAAATGCTCCTGCGGCTACGCGGGCTAAGGTTTCTCTAGCGCTTGCACGTCCGCCACCAGATGTCTGTTTAATGCCAAATTTTTTATAGGTGGTATAATCAGCATGAGAGGGACGAAAGACCTCTAATATATCCTGGTAATCTCTAGGACGGCTATCGTGATTTAGCACCATAAGCGTAACGGGTGTCCCCAAAGTCACACTATCCGTATTTAATCCGGAGAGTATTTGGATCTGATCACCCTCTTTTCGAGGACTCGAAAGATGACTTTGTCCTGGACGCCTGCGGTCTAATGCTTTTTGAATTTTTTCTTTGTCAATACGGAACCCGGGCGGGACGCCGTCTATCACGGCACCCAAGGCGACGCCATGGGATTCTCCAAAGGTTGTGACATTAAATACATTTCCAAATCGATTGCCTGGCACAAAGCACCTCTTCTATGCATAAAAAGAAAAAAAATTGACTAAAATAAGGCATCAAACCCAAATTTAACGTAAGCGTCATAACTATGGCCCATGACTTTACCCGCGCCGATCCCCGCGTTAAGACGCACGCCTTTATTTTCAAATTGAAGGTCAATATTGTGACCATGAGCAGGAATCAATTTTTCTCGACTTGGAGGATAACGCTGATACCAAGCAGCCCCATAATTGTAAAAATTACTTAAATCCAGTCGCTCAAGATAAAACAGCCAAATTTGCTTATCAATATCCGGCACAAGCGGAATCACCCAGTTAGCTTTAAAGCGCGCCTGTGTGTCACCGAAGACGCTACTAAATAAATAGGCAGGATCTGTTAGGGCAAAAGAATTTTGTGTGAGACCGCCACCACTTCCTGGAATAAAAGTTTTGAGTGGTTGATAAATTTGGCGCAAATTGCGCATTTTACTTCCACGCGTACGTGCTGCTTCTACTCCAAGAGAAATATCTGATGCCCAAAAGGGCAGCTTATATTTAACAGTAATATTCGATGCGGCTTCATTATAGTCAAAGTTTTTGCCGATAACGCCAGGAGTAAAAGAACCTGTCAAACCAAGGCCGATATTAAACCTTTTCCAAGATTTGCTTATACCTAACGACATCCCAACGAGGAGCAATGCTCCTTGCCGCACGGGAACGTCGCTCCCAATATAAGGCGTCAAATAAGAGTAACGCAGGTTAGGCTGAAGGTTAATGCCAACCCCCGCGAGGGAGGAATCGAGCGACACGTTAAGAGTGGCACCTTTTTCATCATAGTAAAGCATTTTTGACGTTCTTGTGCTGGGAAAATAGCGATTGCCGTTATAGGTTTGCTGACGGAACAGGGAAAAATCAATAGTTGGTCGGTAGCGCGTCGAATTTAAAGACAGAAAAGTCGCGGGATAGCGGCTATCAATTCCGTACAAAAGTGACAGCCGCAATGTCTCATTTTGCAAATCACTCATCAAAGGTATTGAAAAAATACCATACTGAGTGCCAAGAGGGTCTTCGGCCCCGATCCATGGCAGGACTGCTATGCTTCGAGCACGCCAAGTAGTAGGACTTTCCTCAATGACGTCCGTGGATTTTATCTCTTGGTTTTCATAGTTTTTTTGATCCTCTTTTATATCATCCTTGAGTGCTTCGATTTCTCCCCGAGAAATTTTTGGTTCTTCCCATAGACTCGTGTACTTAAATGCATCCGCAATTTTATCTATCCCACGAATGCCAGCGAGCAGCGGAGACGTATGGCCAATAGAAGCGGTGCAACCAACAAGACCGTAATTTTTGGGGTTTATTTCTTTTATTGATCGACCATTTCCGTCTTTGATCAAAAGGGCGAGAATGGATTTATGGTCAAAGATATGCTCAATATGATCAGCAAAATGAAGTTCCCCAAGACAGTTGCCCTGGCTATCAATTTTTCTGAGAACGCGGTAATTGCTTTTGCCAATAAGAAGCCAAATATCCGTGTCTAATTCCGCTAGATCAAGAGGAGTACTAAGATCATCTAATGAAAAGCTTTGAAAATCCTGACCTGAGCGTTCAATGACGAGAATTTCGTAGAGATTTCCTTTGGCAGATTGCCGCGTTTTTTTAACCCACAATTTAGCGTCACCAGTTTTGCTGTAGTCCTCTTTAGCCCCTAGGAAACTAAAGCTATCCGGACTTTTTGCCTCAGCTATGCAGGTGAGCGATTTTTCAGAAATGAGTACGCCGGGGTATTTTTGCAAGGGATGGGGAAGAAAGCAAATCCTCATCGAATCCCCTTCATGCACCAGCAGGTACAGAGTCTGGTTTACCACTTTCATATCCCAAATATCGCCTAAATTATCACTGATTCTTTCGGCGTTCCCACTGGCAATAATTTTTGAGAGGTAGTCGCTTTTAAGGCCTCCCCACTCAACCGTTTCAGCCTGAGTTACGATAAAATCTTCACCGACCTTAGCCCATAGAGAACTCGATAAATTAGAAGGAAATTCCTTGATGAGCTTTGGTTCTAATTTGTTCACCCATCCTGTTTTAATGTCGACAGCTAAGGGATAAAGTCCAAATAGAGAATTGTGCGTGCCAAGTGTGACTAAACTGCCATAATACGACTTGGTGCGCGATCCACTTAGAGAAGTTAATCGCGGATCCTTTTGGAGGTGAAAAAAGCCCTGATGAGGAACGGCACTCCAGTGGTCTTTTGCTGCACGCTTGTAGCTTTCATAAAGCTCCTGAGTGCTCTTCTGCGTAAGCTGATCAAGGCTTGCGTCTAGTGGCATAAAGCCATTAAAAGGGATGCTCGCCCACGGCCACCACCAGGGCTGGGCATAACGATGAAAATCAGTAAGTATCGTGGGCAAATTTTCTGGTCCTGCTTGCGTCAGTATATAAGTCACAAAGGCACCAGAAATAGAGTAGCCTGATTCAAAAAAACCATATTTACCGTACAAGCTATGCAAACGGTCAAAACTTGGCCAATTTCCGCTTAAAGCGTAGTATCTCTCCAAAGACCCCATGCGATCAGATCCCACAGAGCGGCTTAGGCTTTCCGCAAGCCCCTCTAACCACCATGCAGGCATCCAAGGCAAATAGATCAAAGAGCCAATAGGACCCAAAAAATTTTGAAGATGCTCATACATCGAAGTATGCACATATTCATGCATAAAAAGATCGCGGTCCCCCTGCCCTAGAGTTTGCAGCTCAATGGTATCGGTGACAAAATTGGCAAAGGAAGCATTGTCAGAACGGGCAGAACTAATAACACGCAAGGTCCTATCGCGTGGCTTTTGTAACCAGTGATCTAGCACCGGTTTGGCGCGATTAAAAATAGAAAAAATAAATTTACCTTCATCAGGCGCCAATGTTTCGTAGTAAACCCTAAAATCCTTGTTGCTCAGCAAGCTATAGGAAATACTCCCCTGATTATAGCCAAAGCCTAAAGGCAGTGCCAAAGCGTTTCGGCCACCATGCCATAGCAAACTGGCAAGACCTAGGATTAAAATCAACCAAACCTTGTTACTTACCATTTTTAATAAATTCATGAAATTTTTTCACATCCTCTTCGGTGTCAATCCCAAGACTTGGCTGCGTGGCTTTATATACTGATATAATAATACCCGCTTCTAGCGCACGAAGCTGTTCAAGTTTTTCAAATTTTTCGAGTTGCCCTATAGGAAGTTTACAGAATTTTTCTAAAATTGTTTTATTAAATGCGTAAATACCTTGGTGATGCCAAAATCCAGAAAAATCTTCTTCATCACGAAAATGGGGTATGGGCGCACGAGAAAAATAAAGCGCTTGATTCTGACTGCTTATAACAATTTTGACCGCATGGGGGGAAATAAAATCATTTTTATTGTGGGAAAAATACCCTAAAGTCGCCATTTGACCTTGGCTTTGTGAAAATTTTTCCATTAAATTAATAAGATCATCAGTGTTTATCCGCGGCTCATCTCCCTGCACGTTGAGAATAAAGGGACAATTTTCTTTTTGAGCCACTTCTTGAACCCGGTCTGTCCCACTCAGATGAGATGAAGAGGTCAACCGTGTGTCAAATTGAAATATTTTACCGGCAGACACTATTTCTTCGGCATCAGTAGCCACTAATACCTTAGCCCCTAAATCCCGAATCTTGGCAAGATTATCCCAAGTATGGGCTATAAGAGGCCTATCTCCTATCATGTATAGGGGTTTTCTAGGCAAACGGGTAGAACCTAATCGAGCTGGTATGACCACGAGCCAATTTTGCAACATAATATTTACCCTTAAAAGTTTTAAAAATTGTTAAAGCCGTTATATAATTTAAAATAAGTAATATCTTTTAATTATTCATCCTTTTTTTATAGAGGGCAGAGCATAATGACTCTAGCAATAGATAAAGGGGTACGTTTTGAACCCAGTAAAAGAGAGTTATACTTAGCGACTTTTATTCCTAAAAGTGATGTTATTTATCGTTTTTCCTTTGTTTTGACTCTCAATATGAAGGCAGCAAGCCAATTAACAGAGTGGGTTTTTTTAGAGCTGAGCCAAGAGGTTCAAACCAATAAAAATGGCCTGGTGGATCTAACGGAACGAAATTCTGAAGAGGATATTTTCGCCTTTCTATCTGGCGTTATTTGGCATCTATATGAAAAAATGAAATCGAAGCGTAGCATTTCCCCGGATAGCCTCCCTCTCGTAAAGATTCTAGCAGAACTCGACGACAAGGAGCGCTTTATTTTAATGGCAAGTGATATTTTTGAATTAAAAATTCCTCTTATCACCAAAATCCTAAAGTCCGATGATAATGTAGTGAAGAAAAAATTGTTAAAATGCCGTGAGCATTTGCTGGTAGGCTAAATAAAAATTATTTTGGCACATATTGGGGGTCGTATTTTATGGCAGAAAAAAGCACTGTTTTAAGTGATAAGCAGTTTTTATTATCTTTTATGGGCGAATATGCTAATGACCAATTAGAAGGCGATGCTAAACGCAAATATGAAACGCTTCTCAATTCTGAGGAGCATAAAATTTTACTTGAAGAATACCAGCAAAAGCTAGGTCAGCTGCAATTAGGTCTCCAGGCGATATACTGTGACGATGGTTTCTTAACGAGGCTCAGAAGCTTTGTCGTCGATCCTGATGTGGTTGCCCATGAAGCTGATGAGGATTTGCAGAAACTGGGGTTTGTTGAGCTCCTACTCAATTTAAAAAACCGTTTTTTAATTATTCTTTTGGCCGGACTTTTTATTTTTGGCCTTGTTAAACTACTATCTAACGGGCGCCCCCCTGATTTCAATGTTTTACAGGCCGTTCACTATGAAGCCTTAGCGATGATCAGTGATGGAGAAGAGCGACTTAGCTTACCCACAAGCGACCAGGGGGAAATAGAGCAGTTTTTTAGTGTTAAAAAAGGGCTTGGCTATAGACCTTTGTCTTTAAAAAAACCTATAACAGGCTATGCATTTGACGGCGGGAGTTATATTGATTATGACAATAACTCTATGTCCGTTATCCAGCTTTCCAAAAAAATTGCCAACGAGAAAGACTATTTGTTTATATTTTCTACAAAAGGAACATTGACAGATCTCACCAATTCACGTTTGGGAAATTTAAGTGATGGGTTTTCTTACCAAGCTTATTCGACCGAAGCCTTTAATATTGTATCTTGGCAAGCTGATCCAAATACATTAGGTATTATCGTTGGCCGGGCGGCAGGAGAAACCCTAGCAACTTGGGCACGGGAGTATGTTAAGTAGCCACAAGCCATAAAATTTTTATATTGGCCTCTAATGCAGCTAAAAAACCTAAAACTAAAGTCAAAAAAGCTAAACCACGAGAGCTCAATAAGTCAGATATAGATTTTTCCAAATTAACTGATTAGCTGTTATTTCATGAAATTGCTTTAGTTAAGCCACTCGTGAAATGCAATGATAGTGCCATATCTCCAAGGTCGTAAAAAGTAGATGCAATTTGGCTATTTTCCTAAGATATTAGGTTTTTTGAAGCCAACCCCGCAGAAAAATCATATCTGTATAACCCTTTAAAATAAGGGAAAGTAACTAATTTTCTTTTGAATAGTCAAAACTAAAGGACTTAGCCATTTACCATGAAGCACTATATAATAGATAAAAATCCTCTTTTAACAATGGACATAACTCTATGGCACAAAATAATTTACCCGAAAGAGTGTTGATAGTTGATGATGACCAAGGTGACGCCAATGCCCTAGCCGCAATTTTAAATAAAGAAGGTGTAAACACCAAGATTGCTAAGGACCTATCTACTGCATTTTATACATTTAATCATTCTCCAATTGATTTAGTCGTTATTGAACATGAGTTTGTCGAATTACCAGGCCTGGTTCTTGCTCAAAAATGGCGAAAACACGAACTTGAAAATAAGCAGCATGTATCTATTATGCTTGGCTGTGGTCGCAATTTAACGGCATCTGATAACGCTTTGATGCTAGAGTTGGGTGATATCGTGACCATTACCAAACCCTTTAACTGGACCGGTGTCATACCTAGCATGATAAATGCGTATACGCAAAATATCCAAAGAGTAAAGCTTCTTGAAATAAAAAGTAAAATAATTGATCCCCTGCTGAGAAAAGGGAATTTTGACGTTGCCGCTAAAGTTGCGGATGAAAAATTAGTCAGACTGGGTTTAAGGGGCCAGAAACTTGCCGTTAAAGTCTATGAACAGGCAAATATGCCAGAATATGCTCTTCAGTTACTAAAGAAAATGAATAATGACTTTCCCAATGACCTAGAAGTCAAAAATGCTTTGGGAAGAATTTATCTTCGTCTTGGTGAATTTGATCTCGCCAAAAATATGCTCGAATCAGCGGACAAACTCGCTCCCAACAATATTGATAGACTGGAGCAGCTGGCAGAATATTATCTTCAAAATAATGAACCCGACAAAAGCATCTCTAAATATAAAAATCTACTAAACCTTTCTCCAGAGAGCCCTGATCTTAAATATACGTATATTGAAAAAGTTTCCGAAGCAGGTTTTGAAGAGGCCGCACTAAAATTCTGCAAAGAGGTAACAAGTTCCATTGAAGTCATCCGTTACTATAACAATAAAGGAGTGCTTCACTCTAAGAACAATGAGTTTCATACGGCCATAAAAGAATATGATAAAGCTTTAAAGTATGCAGCAGGCAATAAAAATCTCTACCGCATTATGTATAACCTTGCTATCGCCCATATAAATTCTAAAAATGTCGAACAATATAGAGTCGCCGAGAAAGTACTAGAAGACTGCCTAGCCCTCGAACCCAAATATGACAAGGCAATTGAAAAGCTTAATATTTTAAAGAATTTTTTTGCAGGCAAATCAGTCAAATTACATGATCAGGATCAGGATGAAAAGGCCTCATAAATATTGAGATTATTATACATAATGCCACAAAGAATGAGCTAGACCATCCACCATAATCAGCTCATTTAGGCTAACTCTGTTCCAAGTTGCTCTTGAATAGGTAGGAACGCTAGCAATAATCGTCATTTTTTGCCTTACATCTTTACGCTTTTTTTCAAGCGTTTTATCAGTAACCAAATAAAAAAGCTCTTTGCCCCCGTTGTAACCAATTACAATCTTTCCATTTGTCAAAATAAATGTTAGGCAGGTACCATGTTCTAACTCAGCTGGCGTTTTAGCTAAGGGTCCCGCATATTTTGTGATAAGCTCAACCGTCTCAAAAATACTTTCCGCAAGATGGGTCGATGAAATTTTTTTTTGAAAAATATTTACAACCTTCTTTTTAAGCTGTGTCAATATAAGATAAAAACACAACTCTGAGTCCGTTGCTCCAAGTATTAATGGCCGTAGATCCCTTGCTATATGCCCTAAAAATTTTTTTTTGTGACTGACGAAATTGGCTATACTCCCGTTATGTGCGAATACCCAAGGGCCAAAGTTAAATGGATGCGTATTTTCTATAATTTTTTCTCCAACTGTTGCTTTGCGAATATGGGCGACGATAACCTTTGAATCAAGGTTCTCGCACGTCCTCACAAAAAGAGGGTCGTTTTGAGCACATCGCGTCGATTTTATGACTTGAGGAGAAGCGTTTTGATAATAGGCAATGCCCCACCCATCGCAGTGTTCCTTGCTTAAGTTTAGCAGTGAATTTTTATCACTCGTCATTTTATGTGTTAAATCACTAACGACACTACCTTTATAGACAAAAAGGCGGCACATGTCTCCCCCCAACTACTGGTGATTATTGTAAAAGTGTTTTACACTATAATTATATATAAAAAAAAATGTTTGCGAAAATAATTGGCTGTTTTTTTCCTTGTTAAAATGATTATTTTCTAAAATTTGAGGTCACTATGAAAGAACAATCTAGCCCTGATTTAGAAATATTTGAGGCCGAGCAAATTATTTGTAAAAAAAAAGAGCCAGGTGGCGATCTTCTTTTCATCATCGAAGGGAGAGTTGAAGTTTTTGACCCTCATGATGGTGAAGGGGAAATCCGTTTGGTTATTATGAATGCAGGAGAAGTTATCGGTGTAGCCACATGTTTAACTAATAGTCCTCGCCTCGCTTCCGTTCGTGCTTTAGAAAAAACTGTCGTGCGCAGAGTTAAACATGACAGCATAATGAAGGTTATGGGGAAACTTCCTGACTGGCTCTTTACCTTGCTTAAAGACCTTAATCTTCGCTTAAGTCAGATGAATACCCAGTACTCCCTTGCTGAACGCAAAATTTCGTTTCTCAAAGATTCGCAACAATCTTATCTGTTTTATTTTAAACAAATATGTTTAACAGCAAGTGGCATCTGTGATTTTATTGCTATTAAAGTTGATGATGAAAAGTTCGTTCTAGAAGATGATTTAAAAGAAAAATGTGAAGCATATCTTGGCATCGCTAAACATAAAGTGAATAGAATATTTAAAATAATGATCGAATCAGGACTATTAGTCGTAAAGGTTGAGCCCGACAGGAAACGCCGAGGGTTTCCTCTTAAGGGAGTAGAAAAATTAAGGGAATTTGCTACCTTTATTGACGAATACTCTACCCGAAAATATAAAGCAATTAGAAAATCTCATTTTGGTTTTCGAGAACTAAAGCTGCTATTTTCTATAGTAAAACTTGCAACCAAGGAAAACAAAGATTTATCGCAAAAAATTGTCTATACCGAAAAATATTTGCAGGAGAATTTGACCAGCCAGTTTGGTCAAGACTTTGATCCTGAGATGATTGCCACGGCTGAAACGGCGGGGCTTATTGAAAAAATTCCTGAACCAGAAGTAGGTATTCGCTTTATTCCCAGAGTTTTAAATAATATTCTCATAAATGTGTCTGCTTATAAGAGCACACTAAAAATTGATGAAGATGCTTTGTTAGATCCTAAAGTACAATCAGATGAAACTAGTGCTGCATAATACAAACGGCTGGGGGGGGGTAATTTTATGCATAGACGTGTGAAAATATATTTTTGTCACCTTATCATATTTGCAGAAATTGTAACATTAAGCGCATGTGCTTCTTATAACCAAAAAGTTCTCGTCAAGCGAGACCGCTATGGTGAAAGCCCCGTCGTTGATATGCGCAGCGGCGCCTCAGCCTTAGAATCATTAGCAGATAGCGATAAACTCGAAGAAAAGCAGGAAAATAACGAAAAAAAACATAAAGATTAAAAAGCCTTTGCCCGTAAAAGTTTGTCCCTAACCCCTTTCTTTATAAAAAAAACTGATTTACTTGAAACCCAAACTCATATAATAATGAAACATGCATAAATCAACACCAATAGAGAGAAGAGTGTATGTGTGACACTTTTTTTGCGGCCCAGGGTACAGTACGGGTATTTGCCAAAAACTCAGATCGCGACCCTAACGAACCCCAATATTTAGAACGCTATGGGAAACAAAAGTATCCTGCAGGTTCTGAGCTTGCGTGTACCTATATAAAAATCCCACAGGCCCCAGAGACCGCTGCTATTTTTATAAGTCGCCCTTTTTGGATGTGGGGTGCAGAAATGGGTGTTAATGAGTACGGAGTCGCCATTGGAAACGAAGCGATTTTTACCAAAAAATCAGTTCAGCGCAAGGGACTTACAGGTATGGATCTCGTACGCTTAGGCTTAGAACGTTCTCATTCTGCCGAAGAAGCCGTAGAGATTATAACACAGCTCATCAAAAAATATGGCCAAGGGGGTAACTGTGGATTTAACACCCATTTTTTTTACCACAATAGCTTTATCATTGCCGACAAAGTGAGTTCTTATATTGTCGAGTGTGTTGACGACCTAGTAGTGTCCCATAAAAGTGAGCAAAACTGCGCCGCCATATCAAATGAATTGACTCTTTTAGAGCTTAAGAAAAAATATTCAGACCCCCTTAAAAGTCGTGTAGCGCAAGCTAAAAAAAGAAGGAATCTGATTTTACAAAATCTCATTCAAAAACCCTTGAATTCTGTTCAAGATGTTTTTTCCATTCTTCGTCATCATGGTACTGAAAATGGGCATATAAAATACAGCTGGTTAAATGGAGCCATGTCTGCCCCATGCATGCATGCTGGCGGCCTGCTCGTCAATAGCCAAACAACTTCATCTTTTGTCTATGATTTTCATCAAGATCGCCTATGGGTGACGGGAACCTCGACACCTTGTCTGAGCCTATTTAAACCCATTGATTTTAACGACCACTCGATAGAGATGCCGCAGAAGCTATGGCACCAACACGAAATATTTAGCCGCGGTATTGCCCAATCAGGAATTGCTGTGGATCAGGAATTTTATCATCAGCAAACTGAAACAGAATCTCTTTGGCTAAAGCAACCAGTAAATATAAAAGATTCAGTACGATTTCACTCTAAATTTATTAGGCATTGGTCAAAAAAAATGGCCGAATGGAAAACATATGCTCATGCCCCGTCACTGATAGCGTGGGGATACTGGAAACGTCAGACGCAAAGCACCCTCAAACTTCAGCAGCCATTTGTGACTAATAATTAGATTTCCGCACGATAAAGTATTCATCAAGAACTTAAAGATGCCGTTTACTGTCATTATTATCAATTTTTTTAGGAGAATAAATGACGCTAGATTCTGATTTGAAAAACGACCTAGGACGTAATGAGATTAATAAAAAATGGGTTTTTGACAAATTTGGTCAACATGTTTCTTCGGGAAAAGTTGCCTTTTTCAAAGAAGCGAGCATTGAGTTTGTACTCGGAAAAAGAGAGGGGTGCTACCTATGGGATTATTCCAGCGGTAAGCAGCTCATTGACTGCCACTGTAACGGCGGAGTCTTTAACTTAGGGCATCGAAACCCCGCTATTGTGGAAACATTAGTCAGTCATTTGAATGGTTATGATATTGGCAATCATCATTTGATTAGTGAGCCCCGTGCACTCCTTGCGGCAAAGCTCGCTGAACTCACCCCACAAGGCTTAGATCATGTTGTTTTTGGCGTAAGCGGCGGTGAGGCTATTGATCTGGCGATAAAGGTCGCGAGGGCGCATACAAAAAGGAGTCAGATAATTTCTTTCACTGGGGGCTATCATGGTCACACTGGCTTAGCTTTGGCCACTGGTGATGAAAAATACCGCGCCCCTTTTGAGCCTTTAGCTCCTGGGTTTTTACAAGTTCCTTATCATGATTTTGAAGCCTTAAAGAAGACCGCATCTAAGAATACAGCGGCGATTATTATCGAGACGGTTCCGGCTACTGCTGGAATTCTCGTTCCCGAAAAAATTTACCTCCAAGAAATAAGATCGCTGTGTGATCAGCTTGGTATACTTTTGATTGTTGACGAGGTCCAAACAGGACTGGGAAGAACAGGAAAACTTTGGGGTATTGATCATTATGATATATCTCCAGATATCATGGTACTCGGTAAGGGCCTTTCGGGTGGAATCTATCCCATCACAGCAACGTGCATGCGAGCAGAACTGGAAGACGTGTTTTTAAGTGACCCGTTTATCCATATATCAACATTTGGTGGTGCAGAAATCGGCTGTTTTGTGGCGCTAAAAGTCCTAGAAATTTCGAGTAACCCCTCATTTTTAAAACGCGTAAACCAAACTGCAGAAAAATTTTCCGCTTTTTTTAAGAGTTTGCAAAAAGATTTTCCTAGTATTATTGCTGGAGCTCATCAGCTCGGCATGATGATGGGACTCAAGTTTACTCACCCTAAACTCGGACCTGTTTTTACAAAATGTGCGTTTGATGAGGGATTTCTTGCCATTTATGCCAATAACGACACGAGCATTGCTCAAATTTTACCCCCGCTAATTATTAGCGATGCAGAAATTGAGGCCTTAACCCCAAAAATCATAGCGGCAACGAAGAAATTGACTCATTTTTATTAGGCTTTAAGGGAAGACCAATGAATACCGTAAATAAGAAACTAGAATACTTTGAAAACCAACTCGATCCCCAGCGGCCTGAGCAAAGCGCAATGCCGTGCAAAGTTTTAGGATACGGCGAAATCACCACCGTCCTCGATCTTGGAGAAAAAGACCGCGCTTTTAAACGAATGCCTATGTTTATAAACGAAGAGGAAATCACTAACTATAAACATATCTTTCATCTCTATAATGAAATATTAACTGAAAAAATTGGTGTTAAGGTAGCACAAAGCGATTTGATAACCCTAGCAAGCAGTAAATATAACAATCTAGTTATTTATATCGCCCAAGAAAAATTTCCCTCCCATGCGATCGGCAATAAATGCTTGCAGCGCATAACCAAAGAATCAACGCCAGAATTTATCCGTTTACTCTTAGAACAAATATATAAAGTCTATAAGTTTAACGAAGAAAATAAAGGGCATTTAGAACTTGGACTTGATGCACAAATTTCTAATTGGGCTATAATCCTTCCTGGGCATTCAGAGGAAGTCTCTTCTTTTGCAGATGCAAGTGTTTTTTATATCGACACGAGCTCTCCGCTTATCAGAAAAAATGATGAAGAACTTTGCAATGCCGAACTTTTTTTGCGCAGCGCGCCTTCATTCCTCGTCTGGATTCTGCGCAAATTTTTTCTAAAAGACGTATTAAATCGTTACTATAATGTTCGTTTGATCATGATTGATCTAATTGCCAATGTATTTAAGGAACAACGTACAGACTTAATATCAACAATTATTTCTGAAGTTAACCATTTTTGTTTGGAAAAAAATATATTTACAGAAGACCAGCAGATAAATTTTTCTGAGGTCAAATCATATTACCGTGAAGATGCTCTTATCTGGCGTTTATACTTGATGTTCCGGAGGGTAGATCGTTTTTTACACCGTTTGAGCTTTAGGCGTTACCCTTATATACTGCCCGCACATATTAAAAGATAAACATTTTCATTCCGAAAAATTAGCAACTACTTACAATTTTGTGGCAAAAAAATGCCAATTTTGGCACTGGTTCCTCTTTTAGAAACCTATTTTTTTTACCAAATTGCCTTTTTATTGGAATTTTTTTAATTCATACATGGCTTGTTTTTGGAAATTACTCAATAGCAGGCTCAGACCCTAGAGGCCTTTATAACTATCTATTTTTATTGTTATAGGTCATATTTTTTCGAATTTATAAAATATTTTCCACTATTCTCTTATATAATTCTCATAAATTACTTATAATCCCAGCTGTTAAGGTATCCCCCTAACATTGTGATAGTTTTAACCCTAATATGGAGATTCCAAATGAGAATTAAAGTCTTGTTGGTAGCGGGTTTAGTGGTATTTTCACAACATGTTCTTGCACAGGGTGATGGAATAGGAGGTGATGGGCACGCTAATAATATAGCTATTGAAGCTTGCTCGGGGTGTCATGAGGGTGCGGGAGCTGATCACCAAGCTGAATATAATAAATATAAAGACAAATCGGATTTTACCTTAACTATCGATGATGTTTTGAGCATTGCCAAGGGGACCACGCCTGAGACTTATGATGTCACGATGAAATTTACGATAGAAAAAAACGGTACACCTTACCTTGACGGGGATGGGTTACCCTCATTGCAGCAGAAAAGATTCTATGCACTCCAATATGATGATACGACCGAAAAATTTGATAATTCCGTCGCTTTTACTTCAAGTCCCGTTTCTTTAGGAAATGGCCAATACTCCGTTACCGCAATTGCCGCCCGTTTCGCTCCCGAAACCTCTGATGCCGAAGTCTATGCTTACATAGCAAAAGGAGAGCTAGAAACCGAGGGTATGACTTTGTATACAGATGTAGCCAATGCGGGTAAAGCTTTTGGATATGCAGGACGTTATGAGTCTACCGCTAATGTTAGTGGCTGCGAAAAATGCCACGGCACTCCTTACATGAAGCACGGCTACCGCGCAGCAAAAGTAAATGGTCTCGCAGATTTTGCAGCTTGCAAAACATGCCACTATGATAGTCGCAAAGGAGGTCATCAAGACTGGCAAGTTTTGGTAGATAATCCTGAACGCTACGTCTCCATTCATGACAAAACCTCACCTTTGACCAATGAGGAAAAGCAAGCTTATGCATATACAGCAAACGTCATGAATGACGTGCATATGTCCCACGCCATGGAATTCCCCTACCCTCAGTCAATGGCGAACTGCGCGACCTGTCACGAAGGCAAGCTTGACAAAGTTTTGGTTGAGAAAAACTTTACAGCAACCACCTGTAAAAGCTGTCACCCCGTTAACGCTATTGGCAAAGACAGTGAAGGAAACCCTGCTGAGGGCATTACCTCACCTAAAAAAGCTCCCGCCTTAAAGACCATCATGTCTAGGGCTTCAGCTCACAAAAAATTTGATTTTACTAAGCTAGAAGAAGTTGATTGCACTAAATGCCACCGTGATTCTGGATCACGATCATTTAGCAAAATTGCCCACACAGGATATGCAAAAGACATTTATGCTGACGCGAATGGAACCAAATATTCTAAAGTTGTCAATGTCACGATTGATTCTGCCTTCCTGAGTAATAACATTTTGACTGTAGGATTTTCTGCTGTTTCTAGCGACGAAAATTTAGTTGCCTCAACAGTTTTTGATTCTGCAGATAAATTCGTTCCCACCGCATTAGTAGGACTTTATGGTTATAATACAAAAGATTTCATCGTAGGTCCCCATGGTAGAGATGCGGATAAAAAGAGATATCTTGAGCAAAGTGTCGCCCTTCCCGATGCAGGTCACCCCCGCATTACAACGACCAAAGCTGAAAATGGCACTTGGGAGTTTACTGCTGATTTGACCATGTGGAAAGATATGATTGATGCCGGAACGGTTAGACGCCTAGAAATTGGCATTATGCCAGGTTTAATGGTAGACGGTAAAAAAGTTGCTCTTAACGCTCCTTCTCGTACCTTTGATTTAATGGCCAATGCTTTTGACGATGGCTTTTATCCAGACATTGTAAAAGTTTCCGAAGGTTGTGATTCTTGCCACGATGCCTTAGCCACAACATTTCACTCTGGTGACCGCGGAGGTAATATCGTGGTATGCCGCATGTGCCATACACCAGAGAGCGGTGGTTCCCATTTAGAAATGCAGTCGAGATCAATTGATTCTTATGTTCATGCTATCCATTCTTTCCAGCCATTTGATCCAGGTGATGTCAACATGAAAGATCCTGTAGCTAAAATGCAATATGAACTTCATCAAGAGCATGTTTATCCAAATTTCACAATTAAAAACTGTGAATCTTGCCATACTGCCGGTAGTTTTGAAGTTCCTGAGCAAGATAAGTCCCTACCTGGAGTATTGTCTGCTTCTGATTTGGTGGAAGGAAGATCGATCAAAAACATACCTAGCTACGTTTCAGGACCTGCTTCTAGGGCTTGCGGTTCATGCCACAGATCCAAAATGATCAAAGAAGATAAAGCTTCTGAACTCAGAGCTTTTAATGAAAAAATGAAACGAAATGGCTATATGGTCAAAAATGAAGGAACTGGCGTTTGGGCAGGTATTGTTAGTGCTGTCATGTCATTCTTTTAGTGAGGTCGGGCTCCTGAAAGCGGCGCTTTCTAGATCAGATCCACACGTATCCCGAATGAGTGAAGCCCAGAGTGATCTCCTCAAATAGAAGGGATTCTTCAAGGCTTCAGCTATGAGAACATATCACTGGCGCTAAAACCCAAAAGCTTTAGCGCCTTTTCAAATTTTACCCACCTTTTTTTTCAGAAATTGTCGCCATTAAATCAATGATAAATTGCTTGGGATTAGGTAAAAACTGCTTCTTAAACTCTTCGACATTCATAATGAGATTACTGCGACCGATCCCCCTTAGAACTCCGGCATAACCAAAATAAATATCTTCCAAAGTCGCCATGTCTTCAAAGCCAACAAGTGTTTTAGGGTCATCAAATACCGAGAGTGAATTAGAAATCATCTGTGGAATTTGTCTATATTTAGTTGAAAAATCATCCACAGAATCGCTTAAAAAATAAGCCAAGGTGTTGGCAAGATCAATAGAATCCTTTGAATTGATTTCCTTATAATATTCATAGGAAGTATTGAAAAATAATGGCACTGATGCAGCCCAAAGATCATCAACACCGGCTTCCTTCAATTTTTTTGCTAGGTAATAAGGGGTGAAATAATGATACACCCTATCAACAGATGGTTCTAAGTCTTCAACATCCTTAATACGCATCACCTGCTTAATATTTCGTACATTTTTTAAAAAGTTAATGAGTATCGTCCGATTTTCCTTAAAGATTTCAAATTTTTCTTGGGTTTTTGGATAGTAGGACAAAAATGTTTCATTGCTATCAAAAATCATATTTTGAAAAAGCAGTGTCATCATCTTGAGCCCCAAATCAGGATCTTCTTTATAATATTGCTGAGTCGATTCCCAAACATTAAAGGAGGCGGGATTTTCTGTCCATGTCTTATGAAGCGAAAGTAAATAACGCCCCGTAGACTCTTCACTTAACAAATCTATAAAATCTGAAATATAAGCAGAATATCCCTGAACTATATTGGATGGCATAAAGTAAGTAAAGTCTAGCACAGAAAACATCTTGTCAAAGGCGGCAAGACAACTACCAAGGTGGTGCGGCATACCTAATACTGAAGCGAGTTTATCTTTGGCTGTAAAATTCAGATAATAAAAACAGCGCGTTTTCATCACTGGACTCATACCTCTATCTAAAAAAAGTAAATATCTGTCGCTTATGCTGTAGTTTTTCACATTGTATTGCCTGGCATACTGAAAAACACGACTGAGGTAGTCAAGAAGGCGCAGCATTTCATCTTCGGATACTTGATAATCAAGGGCGGGATTATTGACTTCTTCAAACGCACGCGAAAATGTATTTTCAACTTCTTCGCTTTGATTAATTGCTATAGTTCTTGGCTTAAAAAAAATTGCGAATAATTTTTGCAGTAACGAACTTTTGTCTTTTTTATCCCGCAAAAACTCAAGATCTTTTCTAATGATCTCATAAACATATCCGAAATGATCTTGATCAATGGCGGTATTGGTAATAATGTTGCATTTATCTTTTAGCTTAGCGAATTCGCTATCTGCGGAAGTCAGCGCAATTGCCTTTAAATAATTTAGAAGCTCCAAATTGGCGCACATCGCGAGATAAAACATCTCTTTTTTTACCTTAGGTGCTGATGAATCCGGAGCGTAATATCCCTTTATCACGCCAAGAGCCACAGGCATTTCACCGTTATTTGAAATCAATGTTTTTTTTTGGCTTGGAGAAGAAGATGTTTGGCACTGAACAAAAAAAACGATAGAAATAAATACGGTAATAATAGCTTTCATTTGTTTAGCCCTTTATTAATTTTACTTAAAGAGAGATCTGAAAATTTTTCTGCCATAGCTTCGGAATAATTATATTTTTCTTTAATTTTTTTTGCCAAGAATCTCCTCTGAACGAAAACCTCTTTCCATATTAACTAAATCTGCAGCTAAATTTTTACCCCACACACTACCTCCCCTAAAAAAAATTGCGGGATAGCCTAATGGTGCACCGATAGAAAGCCAGCGTCCTTTGTCAGAACAATCAAAAACCTGGCCAGTCCAAAGGTGCACCCAGGTACCTTCGGGAAGATAAACATCTTTAACAACCACACCTGGCTCAGTCACCGGGGCAATCATAAACTCTGAGCCCAGCATATACTGATATTTTAAACGCAAGACTTCTGGGTCACTTGGAAAATGTAAAAGCGGATGCCTCACAACCGGATATCCTTTTTCATTTGCCTCTTTAAAAAGGGTATCCCGGTATGGTGCTAGTGCAGCATATAGCTTTGCAAAATAGGAAAAAAACTTTAACGTAAGTTCATCAGAATAAAACTGGTGATTGACCTCAGGGTTGTTACCTTCATGGGTTCTAAATATGGCTGAAAAGGCATTCATTTCTATCCAGCGAATAAGGAGCTCCTTGCTACGGGTAAAATTAACAAAGTTAATTCCTCCAAAGCTTTTTTGCATACCAATGAAACCGCCAATATCGCTATGATTGATACTCATACCAGAAAAGCCACTAGATAACAGCCCCGTTATAGCAGACTTTAAACCATCATGATCGTCCCAAGTTACCATTTGATCACCCAACCAGAAGAGCGACGTATATTTAGGACTTTGGGCCGAGGCGGTGCGTAAGAATATAACAGCATCTTTGTCCCGACCAGCTTCCGATAGAATTTCTCGATTAACTTTAGCCCATTCCAAGGGATATTTATTGTGGTAAAGGGAGCCGCTTTCACCATTGTACATTGTCAAATTAAAGGGCAAGCCTTCACCAAAATCAGCCATCCAACCTGAAAATCCTTTTTGGAACATTTCTGTTTTTATGTAATTTTTAAACCAACTTCGCGCATTAGGATTTGAAAAATCAATAAGAGTTCCAGTAAATCCGCCACTATCGATTTCTGCTGGTGCATGTGTCTCATCCCAAGTGGTCAAGTAACCCAGTTTCTGCGCTTCCAAAAATAAATTTTTTGTTACTGTCTCTTTTTCTGAAACATCTGAAAGAAAAGGATTAACATAGCCTAAAACGTGTATACTATCTGCGCGCAGTTGAGAAACGAGATTTTCCCAGTCGGGATAGGCCTCACGGTCCAGCTCCCAGTTCCACCATAGTCTAGTCGCTAAATCAGTTTCTCTTTTACCCACCCAGTCCTGTAACCAAAATGCAGACACTGGGGTTTTATAAACCTTTAGGAGGTCATAAAGGTGGCGAACCCATTCCGTGCCTCCCATAGTACCTATGATGGCACCTCTATGTATCCACTGTGGAAGGAGCTTCATCCGCCCAGAGTATTCGGTGTACTCTTCGATTAGATCCAAATAGCTTTCACCAAATATGATTTGCCCCGTCATACCTTTTTTCCAAATTCTCACTTCGTTAGCTCGAGTCTGGGTAAAGTCAAAAAGTGTGTACTCAAAATCTTCGAGGAAAAAACCATTTTTATTGCTGGAAATGTACTGAGGAATCCCTGTATAGGTGGTATGCCAGTCACCTCCGGCACCAGGAGACACTTGATTGATGAGAAATGTATAAGGCTGCAGCCCCCTAAAGTGACCCTGCTCCTGGGCTATTACGGGAACAGCCTTATTTTTTAGATTGAGGGAGGTATACTGTTCTCCAAAACCATATATACCTTCGTGCTGATTTCCAGAATATATCAAAAAAGTCCGGTTTATTTTGCCTAAGGGCTTAGATGATAAGGAATTAATTTCGGCCTCAAAATCACTACTGAGAACATGATAAAAACTGGAATTATCTCCTATGTCAATTTCAAAGCGGAGTCTTCGGTCAGAAGCCACTGACCAGGTCAGTGTGTAAGTAACATGGCAGTTTTCTCCAGTCAACCAACCTTCAAATTTTAGAGAATTACCCTGTAAAAATACTCTATCTAGCTGCTGCCTAGTGCAGTTAACTCCTATGCCTCTATCTTTGAGCGTAAATGATCCGCGCCACTGTTTTACTGTCTCCACACCTCCAGCAGCCATGATAAATGCGCGGTGATTTATGCTGGACCAGAGAACCCGGCCTGGGTCACCAGAATGAGTGATACTTAATTTTTCTTCCCGCCTGTCCCACCTGATCTTAAATTGATCAAGATGCCAATTATCGCTCGCAAGAGAAGAGCTTATTTGCGAAATATTTTTTCCACGCACATGATGGGGATACCAGAGAGTGTCATTATTTTTATAGACCTCTCCCAGACACAGCGGATATGAGAATAAACAAACTAAAAAAAAGAGAAATCTCATTAAATCCTCAAGCTTATATTTTTTGCGAAATAATCAACGCAAACACATAAAATTATTTATTTAATTAAAGCTTTAGCAACACAAGACAGTATGTATTACCGCTTATGAAAATCCTGGATGACGAAAAAGGGATATTAAGTTCTATTTTCTCAAGAAAGTGGAACAAAAGATAGGGCGTCTAACTTTTTTGTTGACTAAGAAATGTACAGGACCTCATTTTTAAGAACTGAGATCTGAAGGAAACATTAATATTTTATTGGTGCGGAACATAAACCAAATTTTTCGTGTTGTAACCTAAGCCGTCAAGGCGGGAAATAATAGTGTCCACGAGATCCTTTGAAATATGCGGGTCACGCGCCATAATCCAGAGATAATCCTGACTCGGCACACCAATGGCAGTCCAGGAGTAATCTTCCGCTAAGTCAACAACTAAGTAATCAAAATAAAGCGGCCAAAAAGGACTAACGGACCAATAGGCATTTGTTTTCTGATCTTTGATCCAAGCTTTCTGAGGAATGGAGGTGAGCTTACCTGTGAGACTGTCCTTGTTAAAAGTAAAGGCTATATCTATGCGATTTTCTTTTTTGTTAAACTGATAGTTCTCAAGAGCATTGTGAGCACCCTCTTCAAAGGAAGTAAATCTGCCCGCGATCACAAACCAGTCACCCATAAATTTATCAATATCCACATAATTGACGGTTTTTGTAAAATCATGGCCAAAGCAAGATATCAATGCAAAAGAAAAAACGATCGTAATCTTAGGTAAAAACTTTAAAATCCCATCCTTTTTCATAAATTTAAAAACCCTATATTCTAATATATTATTGCTAAATATTTCTTAAGAAAACCAAAATTTTTGACCCTTCTTAACAGGCTGAAGCCAAAGAAGCACCAAGCCAAATATTTACCTTTAAAAATAATGCTTTTTTTTAAACGAATATAAGTCTACCAAAGGCTGGCTATATGTCATTTGCAATAAATTTATTGTGATGAAAATGTAGTTGGTGATCACAGGCTTCAGAGACAACAGCTTCCGAAAAGACGATATTGCCAAGAGGCATCCATTTTTTTGAACCCCAAAAATCAGTTTCATCAGCGACAAAGATACCAAAGGTCAGGGCATCATTTTTGCTCAGGTGATCACTGAGCTCGGCGCGAAAATCTTCTTCATCACTGCCAAGCTCTTTAATATCACCCTTTATTTTCATCCATTTTGGGGTAATTGGCTTTTTGCCCCCAAGTCCCAATTGAGAAATGGGATAAAGCTGACGAATTCCTGGATTTACGTCTGCGGAAGAAAATGCTTTTTGTGCTGCTTGCGCAATTTGAATTAGGCTTAACGCTTCAAAAGAAAGCGTCGGAATAACATTAGGCTCATTCGTCAAACCCACTTCGGTATAATTATCAGCGTAGGTACCACCAAGATTATCGATAAGAAAAAAATTCGCCGTTTTTTGTTGATTATCTCCATCAAGCGTGGGAAATATTTTTCCTGCGAAACCAAAACCTCGCAGTGATCCTCTTTTTGTATTGCTTAGTGTTGTTGAGGCTCTCGCGATAATGATACCTTGGGATCCCTGCTTAAAATAGCCGCTATAGGAAGACTGTGCATCAATAGTCCAGATCCCCTTTAAGCACACGCCATTTGGGTGCAGGAGTTTATCAAAATGAGGTAAAATGTCGGCTTCACTTTCGAGCGTTCTTTTAGCAGACGCCAGCAGAAGATCAACACCAGAGCTCAGAAAACTTGCAAGCGTGACCTCTGTGGTCGGAAGATTCTCTTTTTCATAGGGCTGCTCATTGAGAATGGACCAAACATCATTAGCGCTGAATATAGGCGAGGAAGCCACTGATGATGCTTCGGATTTCTCCTGATAAAAACTGCAGTTTCCCAGTACAAAGGCCGCTAAGACTGTCAAATACACTATATGATTTCGTTTCATCGTATCCTCTCTTTATGTATAGTCCCGTGAACTATACCTTTTTTTTTGTAACTACGATACGAGAATACAGAGATTTCTAGGCAGTATCCTCGTTTCAGGACAGTGAGGCTGTGGCAATTTGATGGGCTATTAGCTAAGTAAATTTATAATTTATGGAATATATTCCCAAATTATGTTAAATTTAAGGAATATATT
>JAUILP010000015.1 GCA_030432875.1 Oligoflexia bacterium
TACCCACATACCCACAGTCTTTCACTACTACTTTTATTTTAAGAGGATTGGACTTAACTTATTTTAGGTGATTTTCTGTCCAAACGATGGGGTCCACCTTAAAATGCTCTTGGAGCAAAAAAACTTACAACTAATACCTAAAATATTCGTGAATTGCCTACATGACATTCCTTTTTGTTGAAATAGCGTTTGGGCTTGTCCTCTCTCCTTTCAAGATTTTTCAAATTATAAAAAAAGGAAGAGGTATAAAACCTTACTTCCATTTTTAAAAATCCCCTCTTTTTTTAACATTGTGATATTTATTATCATGAAAATTATGTTTGCTCTCAACTTAAGAGAGCTTCGATCCTATTAATTAAAGCCTAAAACAGCTCATGTCCGAGGATATAAAAATTATTTTAAAAAAAAAACCAATCTAGGCCTTGATAATTTGCAAAAATCATGCTTTATTCTTCAAGTTGCTTTTTTTTTAAGGGAAAAAGTCCCAAACTGGTAGTTGATGGTAATACGGTTAAAAACAGCACCCAGCTTGAATAAATAGGATGTTTATACTCAACACTGAGTCGTTTTATGCAGACATCGAGACAAAGTTTTTAGACTTCCCTAAAACGCTAAAAGTAAATTTTTTGTACAACATTTGGAGGGTAGAATCAATGACAACAAGTAAAGTATTAACTAAAGACCTGATGAAATTAATGGATGATTATGTGGCAAAAGACAAAAACTCTTGTGCGACATTAGCACGTGAGTCAGGTGTGCCTTATTCTACAGTGGTACGTTTGTTAAAAGGCGGCAATGTTCCTAGTTTTGAATCTGTATTTCCAATTTTGTTGACCATTCAAAATTATAAAAATGCTCTGGCTTTTGTTAAAAAACATTATCCCTTCATTTCTAACTATCTTTCTAGCAAAGATATGGCGACATCTTTCTCTAAGAAAGCGGTACGTACAGTAAAATCTCCAGCTACTGCGGCAAAAAAAGCTGCTGCGAGCAAAAGCATTCGCGGCAAGAAGAAATCACGCCGCTAGGATTTTTTAGAAGTTAAATTGTTTAGATTTAAACAGACTCTAGATTTTACGCTTAAGAGTAAATTTTTGAGTCTGTTTTTTTTTGTGCAAATTCAACCTTGACGCTAGCTCGGTAACCTTGATTCCTTGGATAAATTATAAACCCTACAAACCCACAGTAATTTTTTTAAGTCAGTCTCCCACAAGCCCTCTACCTACTACGGATCAAAATGCCAGTTATATCGGTTTTCCTGAACTAAAGTTAGCAACGATTTCCTCCAAAAGATTAAGCCCGTGCTTTCGATTCTGCCATTCTTCATTCCAGAATCTTCGGTTCAGCTCTCGAATGGTACGTGATGTTTCTCTAACATGTATTTTTTTCTGGCTCAGAACTTTTATGACGTCGCCGTTATTTATCGGCATAGGTTTGAAATTTAATTTTTTTTCTACCAGATGTTCAACCAAGATTTTTTGGCAATTTTGCTTAATCTTGGCAGTCTTTTCGTTGGCAAGTATATGCCCAGCATGAGTATGATCATTAATTATCTCTAATAAGGGAATTACAACGCTATCTACTAAGGTGAGATTGCCTAATTTTTGCTCAGCTTGGGCAAAAAATTCAAAAAAATCAGCTTGCGAGTCAATTGCTGATAAATCCCGAAAACACGATAGAAAAAAATCCAGAACTTTTGAGTCTTTGTTTGATAGCTTTAGGGCTTTACTAATTTTTTTAACAAGATCAGATTCTAGTCCGATAAGAAAACCGTCCAGAGTATTGTGACAATAAAGTAATGCCAGCCTGGCGAATGCGCGGTATTTCGCTGGATGTATTTTTCGTAAATCACCGTATACAGCCAAAGAAGGCTCAAAACTCTTATTTTTTTCAGGGATTTCCGGTAAAACACTATCAAATATAGATGCCTTGATCATAGCTAAAATTGCTGCTGAGCCTTCCGAGACTATAAGTAACGTAAGAAGTTCCTGTGTTATTCTTTCGACGCTAAGTCGTATTAGGCCACTGGAGGCATTTTTAATTATTTCTAGATCACAATTTTGAACATTGAAGCCGGTTTGCGCCCAAAACCTAAAAAAACGCAGGATTCTTAAATAATCTTCCTCGATGCGCTGCTTAGGCTCGCCAATAAAACGCAGTGAGGCTTTTTTTATGTCCTGGTATCCCCCTGTAAAATCATAAATATGTCCAAGTTGATCTTCAAATAGGGCGTTCATAGTAAAATCCCGCCGCTCAGCATCAGTCTTAAAGGATTCCCCAAAAGCTACTTCAGCTCTACGCCCATAAGTCTTTACGTCTTGACGCAAAGTGGTTACTTCTACTTGAGAGCCCTCCCCAACAATAGTAATAGTGCCGTATTCTTCACCTGTGGGTATCGCTTTTAAATTTGATTTTTTTGATTTAGGGTGAGACGAAAAAATTTGCAAAATATCATCAGGTTTTGCATCTGTAGCGATATCATAGTCACGAGGGGGAATTTTTAGCAGTTTATCTCTAACACACCCTCCCACCCGCATCGCATTAAATCCCGCATTTTGAATCTCCCTTATGACCGCTGAAACGAGGTTTGAATCTTCAATTTTTTCAGATGGCGTCATTATGCTTTATCACTTCAGGTTGAATTTTCCTAACTCATGATATTTTAAAATCCAATATTTGGCCTCTGCTAATTTTACCCTAATTTGCCTACCGCTTTGCAAATCTTTGACCTAGCTGTTTTATCTTGAATCAAATCCCTTAAAACTAGCTTTTAAAGACTTATCAATTCGCAAAAGCAGACGATCTCAAATTAATCCTTGTTCATAAAATCTTGATTGACTCCCCCAATCCCTTTGCCTATTTCTTAATCAGTCTGAGAATTTCACTTAAATTGTGGCTATTGTGCTAGGATTTTTAAATTCTGCCTTGGATATTCCCTTTTAGGCGATGGCGCTACGATTCACTAAACCCCTCTATTTTATATAAATATATAATATCATTGACATAAATACAACAAAGTCAAAAGTTCATTAAACAGGTGTTTAATGAACATAATAAACATATTATTTTAACTAATTTTTTCTCTCTGATAACGGCAAATATTTTACTTTAATTACAACATATTATACTAAGCATAGTAATCAACTTACTTGTTATATTATCAATATTACAACACCTATAATTTTATTGTTGTTGTAATATTAAATTTTGATCATATTGACGGTAAAGAGACCGAAAATAAAACTTACGGTATTGCTGCTCAGTAAAAATTTGACCCCCCCAAATTTATATCCGAGTGAAAGTAAATTTTTACCGAAAATATGCACAAAAAATAGTCAATCGCCCAAACAAACCCATGAAGATGTTCCTAAGGACGACCATGAAGAATGCATTCAGACATCCTACGCGATAAAAATATAGCTTAGCTTTGAGGTTAAAATTTGAGCGATTGCCAAAACTTTTATCTGACAAATTTGTAAGAAAATTCAGGGAGATATGCCTTAAAGAACCGTATTCCAGGGGAATTTAGGGGGGAGGTTTTTTTTGTCAGAAGTTTGATGAAGGAGAAGACTGTGTAAAGGCCATGATTTACATAATGGGGTTTTTAAACCTCTATGCTTTGTTTTTTACGCCACCCCGTCATTGAAATGAAAGCCGTAAAGCTAATTATAAGGGAAAATAATCTAGGGGACCTCCCTGTCGACAATCGTAAAGGCTGGGTTGGGTGGAACCTATCCGTACCGCCCCAGGTTGAAAAACACGTCACACTCTAAGTCAATGCAGATATTTAAGACTGTCTTCGCTAAGAATCCTAGTCGATTGACATCAACTAGTGGGGATAGAGCCCCATTGTGGGCCTCACAATGTTATTTAATCGCATTTTTTGCTGGTATTTTCGATTTCATACCTTACACCCGCCAGCCCGGTTATCTTAAAGGATGTGTCAGACCACGCATTACCATCGCCATTATCATTCACATGAGCACCTAAAACGTTTGGGCCCTCCTCTGGCGTGACATAAAATTTAAACCCCTTAAAATTTTCTAGATCTTGGTCAGCGTTATTTGCAAACCTAGGCGGCATACCAGGAGGGAATACAGACGTGGAAAAATTAAATACATCGTTGGAGGCCAGCTTAAATTTAAACTTATTGCAAAAAGAACCTCCCTTAAGAGTCAAGGTTCGATTTATATCTACATCAACATGATTGCAGCCAAGATAAAGTCCCCCTTCAGGCTTGTCATTGATGGTTAGCCAAAGACAGTTATTCCATGAAGCATGATCATTGAAACGGGAAAAATTTACTTGTAAATAAATTTCCTTCACCTTAAAGGTCGCCGTAACTTCCTTAGCAGAATCCATGGTAACAGAGCAAGCGCCAGCGCCACTGCAAGCACCACTCCAGCCAAGGAATTCGTGTTCCGAATTTGCTGGCGTCGCCGTTAAACTGAGAGAAGTACCGCTTGTGAAACTTTTAACGCACTGCTCGCCACAGGTTATCCCACCTACGTTTGAGCTAACACTTCCCGTCCCATCACCTGCTTTTTTAACTGTTAAATTAAAACTCTTCAAAATAAAATTTGCCGTGACCGTCTTATCTGAACTCATCATGACCATACAGCTACCTGTCCCAGAGCAACCAGCTCCGCTCCAGCCCGTAAAAATTGAATTAGAACTTGCCGTAGCGGTGAGCGTCACACTTGCACCGCTATCATAGTTTTCAATACAATCACCGCCACAGTTAATTCCAGCTGGTGCTGAAGAGATGATTCCTGAACCAACACTTGGTTTAGAAATGGTGAGTCTAAATTGCTTCTTAGTAAAACTCGCTGTTACCGTCTTTGCTTCCGTCAAACTCACTTCACATTCTCCTGATCCCGTGCAGGCCCCGCCCCACCCATTAAACAGGGAGTTAGAACTTGGTGCTGCGGTTAATTTCACACTGGTTCCTAAAAGAAATTGGGCTTTGCAGCTAGCACTGCAGTTGATGCCTTGGGGACTTGATTTCACAACACCTTCGCCATTCCCTGCTTTGACGTAAGAAAGCTCCTTTTTCTCAATAACAATGAGACTAGCCTCGTTAGAGCGAACCTTTTGGTACGTGGCGGAAATTTGTGCTGTACCAATTTTAATGGCAGACGCTTGGCCACTTTGTGCCGAATTATTTTCTATGGTTGCGACGTCAGGGTTATGACTGGTCCAAACGACTTCACGGGTGACATCGAGTTCACTGCTATTTGAAAATTTCGCGGTAGCTTTGAATTGCTGCTTTCCTAAAACCAAGATTTCGGCATTAGTTGGTGTTATATCAATAGCCGTAACCAGGGCGGCAACAATTTTAAGAGGCATATGCTCTTCAATTCCACCAAAACTGGCTAAAACAACCGTATCCCCAACGCCAAGTGTCATTAATACATTTTTCTCCGCTGCTTCCTCTGAAAATTTTGCGACTAACTCATCCTGAGTACTTAACACCGCATCTTTGGTGACATCCTTTGATGAACCATCCTCGTAAATAGCCTCTACTTTATAAGGAATTTTTTGATTTATGGGGAAGATATCCTCAGTAGGTGAGACTATTAACTTTTCAAGCTTCAAAAGCTTCACCTCTAGATTAGCCGTCCCTTCAACACCGTCAAAAGTCGCAAAAATTGTGGTCCTCCCGATTTCTAGACCCTGAAGCTTGTTATGACTTTCCGCATCGATGGCAAAAGCGGCAACATTAACCTCACTCGATCGCCACTCTGCCTTTTCGGTTATATCTTGGGAGGTCCCATTTTCATAATAAGCAAAAGCTCTATACGCAATATTCTGGCCGACAAGCATAAAATCATTTTCAGGAACAACCTTAATGCTGCGCAGGGGAGACACCAAAATGTTTATGGCAGAAGTTCCCTTTAAGTCGTCTAAACTCGCAAGAACCGAAGTGTTTCCCAAGTTTTTAGCCATCAATTTGCCGCTACTATCAATTGATCCTATCTCGTTATTTTCCAAACCCCAGGTAACCTCGGTCGTCACATCTTTTTTTTCGGCCTCTCCGGTAATCAAGGTAGCCTGAAATTCCCGCTCATCACCCACATTGAGCGATAAATTGCTGGGAGAAACTTCTAGTCTGCGTTTAACTTGGGCCTCACCACTATCGCGTTCTTGGCGAACATTTGCTGAGGTGTCTGCAAATTTTGTGTCGTTGCATGAGCTTAGAAAAATAACGACTAAAACCAGAAAAATATGTGAAAAAAACATAACAAAGAGCTCCTGAAAAAATTATTTCCTCTCTTATCGGTCAGCCAGCAATTACTCTAAAAAAATATTAGTAACCACCTGTATTTATTAATATTAATAGACATTATTCGCTTCACTTTTTCGGGGGTATTTTTTAAGAATAACCCAAAGAGATTAGAGACTTCACTCAGAGCCCGCAATCATGTAATATCTATCTCATGAAAAATATAGCCATTTATTACCGAGTTTCCACCGAACGACAAGATCTTGCCAGTCAAAAAACCACCATCGAAAAATGGCTCGAGGATCTGCCAAAAGACAGGCGTCCGGAAAAAATCTATGAATTCCAGGATGAAGGTTTTTCGGGTAAAACATTCAATCGCCCCCGCTTCAAAGATATGCTCGAAATCGCGTTTGCCCGGCGCATTGACACGATAGTGGTCTATAAACTTGACCGCTTTAGCCGCAATGCTTCCGACGCCATAAAAACAATTTTGAGTTTAGACGAAGTCGGTGTTGCTTTTGTTTCCGTCACGCAGCCGGTCCTAAATTTGGGGCATGAAAATCCTTTTCGCCGCACCATGCTGTCAGCGTTTGCAGAAATTGCGGAAATTGAACGTGAAACTATTGTCGCCAGGGTGCGCTCAGGACTGGAAGCCGCTAAAAAACGCGGGATAAAACTCGGTCCTCCCGTCAAAATCGATGAAGATATGCAGACCAAAGTTCGTGAGCTAAGAAACTCTGGTTTCACCATCAAGAGTATTGCGGCAGAGCTAAATATTAGCGTGGGAGCCACCCACAAAATCATAAAGGCAGCAGAAGAGTCTTTTAAACAACTTGAAAATGATTAGGTAGTAATATGAAAAAAAATGCCATTACCGACACCGCCTACATCCACCGCCGCCATATCGCCCCAGGAAAAGGCAATTATCCCTTAGAAAGCCCGATTTACCATTCGGTAAAATATACTTTTGATGATTTAGAGCATATGGAAAATATGTTCGGCCAGGACAATGATGAATATTTTATTTATTCCCGTATCGCGAGTCCCACAGTCCGCGAGCTTGAGGTTCTTCTTGCCCAGGTAATGGGAGAGGAAGATGCGCTGTGTTCAGCATCCGGGATGGGTTCAATCACGGCCCTTACACTCGGTCTTCTTGAAAAAGGAGACTCTATCGCCATTCCCCTTCATTCTTATGGGACATCGCGTTCATATGCCAAAAAAGTCCTGAGCAAATTTGGCATCGAATCTGTTTTTCTTAGTTGGCCAGACCTTGCAAATCTTGCTGCTATAAAGCAAAAAAATCCTAATCTAAAAATGCTGCTTATCGAATCGATAACAAATCCGATGGTCAGGGTCCCAGATTTACAACAAATCATTGGGGAGTGCCAAAAAATCGGCATAATTGCCGCAGTCGATGCGACGTTTGCGAGTCTTAGCCCGGCCAAACTTGCCTCTCCTGACCTTTATGTTGTGAGCCTGACCAAATATGCCTGCGGCCATGGTGATACCCTCGGCGGCGCTGTCATGGGAAACAAAAAACTCATCGCCCAGATTAGAGCGACGCAGCTCCTATTAGGCCCTTCCCTAGATCCCTATAGTGCACAGCTTATTTTGCGCGGGCTGGAAACCTATCCCCTAAGGCGGGCTCGCATGGTCGATTCTGCCCAAAAAATCGCCTTATTTTTAGAGGGGAAACCTCAAATTAAAACGCTTTGGTACCCTGGCCTACCGTCCCATCCCGAATGTCAAATTGCTAGGGAACAGCTCTGGGAACCAGGTGCAATGCTTGCCATGACCTTAAAGAAAAATAACAGATCCCAAATTCAGGCATTTATAAAAAAACTAAAACTCTTTAAATTAACCGCATCATTGGGCTCAACCAAATCACTCATTGCCCCTGTTGAAGTTTTTTATACGAGAGATTTAAATGCCGCAGAAAAAAGCGCCTGTGATATAGAGCCAGGAACCATGCGCATTTCCGTTGGTTTGGAAGACACGGATGATCTCATCGCTGATTTAAAAGGGGCTTTAGAAATTTTATAAAGTCAACACGTCTCTTTTTACCTAGGCTTCGGGACGGTTTGGCTTATTTCTGGAAATTTAGCCTTGAATTCTTATGGTAAACAACGTATTTTTCGAGTGGAAAAAAACAACTGATCATAGATCAGTCACCACCCAAGGAGTTTGATATGCGAAAAATTTTGCTGGTTTGTGGACTACTCGTCACCTCGGGATACGCCTTTTCTCAGGCTGCTGCCCCTATTAAACCTGACGTCAAAGCTGGTGAGGCTAAAGTTAAGGCTGTATGCAGTTCTTGTCATGGTATGGACGGCAATGGTCCCAATCCCCAGTATCCAAGTCTCAAAGGGCAAAAAGCCGAATATCTGAAGAAACAAATTAGCGACTTCAAATCTGGTAAGCGTACTAACGACAATGGCATTATGAAAGCCATGACCGCAACCCTCACAGATCAGGACATCGCTAACATAGCTGAATATTTTTCCACAAAAAAATAAATCGCCTGGTCCCACGAAAGTGTTGGTGTAGGTAGCTTAGCTGGGGAGGATGAGTTCATCTCCACTTAAAGCATTTTTGGCGTGTCGTTACTGGCAAAGACGAACTTTTTGCCTCTTAAGCTGCTCAGTCAGCCATGCCATCAGCAAGGCCTACTTTACTGCGTTTATAGGCGCTTACCCTCAATCATTTTTTGTGTTGATGACAGCACTTCGCTCACGCTATCTCTAGGAATAACCGGAACTCCGTTGAAAAAGAAAAAAGTCTCCAAAGTTTTTAGACCCAGATCTTGGCCAAGCGCCAGAGAATCTTGAAGCCTTTTGTTTTTATTATCGAGAGTATTTAAGCATTTTTCAATTTTGCCCATATCATCCTTATTTTCTATTATATTGGCAACGTTGGCCTTAAATCCAGATTGATTAAGAAACAAGGCTTTAGGCACCTTAAATAACTCATCTAATAAGGTCAGGGAATTTGACTGATATTCCTGAGCACAGAAAAACGCTTTTGTCGCAAGGAAATTTGCAGAGGAAGGACTTAGGGTATAAAAATAAACTGAAACTTTAAAATTGGGATTATTATTGGCAAATGACCTCAGTAAAGGCCATGTTTCTCGGCAGCTATCACAGGTCATATTGGTTAAAACGCTTAAATTTTCTGTGCCTTCTAGGTTTAAGGTTATTCCAGGTTCACGGGCAAAATCTATTTTGGGAAGGGACGGAAGAGTTCTAGGAATTTGGAGCTTATTTTTTGCATATAACGACCCAATTTCTGTGTTTGAGGTCTCAAGAAAGCGAATCTTCTTGAGGTGCTGCTCGATAATGGGTTTAACTTTTTCATAGGTCATATCTTTAGCGAAGGAGGATTTATGGGATTCAAAAAATTTTTTTACTTCCGTTTCACTAACTTTCACATCCATAAGGTCACTGACCGTTTGGTTTTTTTCTAAAGCACCATCTTTTGTCTCCAAAATTTTGCGTTTAAGCGCAACCTCCTCCAAAAACTTATGTCGCTGCTTAATAATTTGCTCTTCGAGAAGGAGATAGCTCATTTTTTGATCACCTGAAAGGTCCTCAAGCGTCACCGGTTTTTCATCCATTGAAAAAAGTGTTGCAGGGCTTTGATTGCTATTTTCTAAAGATGAAGAATCTGTTGCACTTTTATTACCGGTCTGTGAATCAACTTGATGTGCTGATTTTCCACCCCAGGTGGGTAAAATTCTACCAAGAAGAAAGGCAAAAACAACTAGGGTCACGTACAGCAGTTTTTTAACTACAGGGTTTTTCATAACAGTGCCTCGATAATAAAGTGATATGCATAACCATCTGGAAACGCAAAATGTTAGAGGAAAGAATATTTATTATTGTAAGGCATTAACTAATCTTTTTCAAATTAAGAAAATGCGAAAAAAATTTTAATTTAGGCGAAAGTCAAAAGAACTTTTGGGTGGAAGGGGGTTCTTAATCAGGCATCACAACTGAAAGAATTTTAAGATTATTATCCTCACGACCGAATGCATCAAAGGCCCTGATACCAAAAGAATACTGTCTACCCGGCACAAGTTCAGGTATCAGGATTGTGGTAGCCGTTGCCGCAGCTTCACCGTATGATTCGATAAAATCACTACCCTGATAAATTTTATAGCCCACAACGTCTGCCGAAGATGCCAAAGACCAGTTTAGAGTGACAGACTGCGAATCGACAATATCAATACGGGTGATTCCGTTAAAAGTGAGCGGTTGAACCACATCAAGACACTGCGTTATTTCGTTCGTATCGAGAGCTAAGTCTTTATGATAGTAGCGAACGATAAAACAGTATTTATCCCCGCGAGAAAGTACGGGCAGTTTAAAAAAGTTGTCCTCAATGGCATCATACGATGGCAGGGTAAAATCAAAGCCCTCATCGTTTTTATTTTCATAAATCGCATAGGATATGTTCGTGACAGGAATCGTCTCCCAGCTCAAAAGGTAGCTTCCATCATTCTGTTCCACAGCTTCGCTAATACCATTAAATTTTACTTCCTCGGCAACGGTGCATAAAACCTTTTCATTGTCATCAACGCCGTAATCAATTATGCGGACCAAAAAACAGGTATCTTTATCGTTAAAAATATTTTCTATATCATAAGAAAAGGTGCTTTCCAGAGTTGTTCGTGCGGGGGACTTAAAATTGAAGTAAACTCCGTCAGGGATACCTTCTCCTTCAGTATCATTTGCCAGAAGAGCGCCACCATTTTGCTCAGCATTATTTGATAACGCACTATTATCAATATTTACTTCAGGCTTAACTAAAGCTGTGGCAGGAGGGGTATCACTGCCTATAAAAACCCCGTATAAAAGCCCTTTTTGCTCAATAGGCGTCCAGCTTAAACGCCAGCTCGAAGAGGAAATCTTCTCGAGTTTTTCGACACCACCAAAAAGCATTATTTGTGATTTGATGGCTTCGGCCTCGTTGGTCGCTTGTCCTCCGCCTCCACCTCCACAAGCTGCCAGGCAACAAACATTAAGTATCATTATTTTTAAATTTACCAATTGCATATAAGCATCCTATGTATTGGAACTCATTAGTTAGCTTCTCGGTATTTTTACCTAAAGATTTAATTTTTTTTTATTTGGACATAATTTCTAATTTTATCTGGTATCTACCGTGAGTTGTGCTATACGAAATTGGACTTGTTCGCATAAACTCACCTAATAAATCAAAAAAATAAGCCTTTTTACTTTTTTTTCAAATTCCACCGCATAAACCCAAAAAAATAAATACAGGCGTGAAAGGCATTAAAAAAGCCTCTAACCTCCTAGAAACATTAAAGCCGTACATGAACTAATAGCTCCTACCGTTTTTTCATAAATACTTAACATCACAGTCACACTCCCCTAAAAAAAAATTATGATTCTACACTTTAGAAATTTTACTCTCTGCCGATAGGTCGATCGATGCAAAAGGATCTCAGTGCGACATATTTGCAGCGGGTGGCCACGAGGGAAATAAAGCTTTATGACCTATTATCAAATGTTTAATAGCCTAAGACTTTGCCAAATCCTTTAGCGGTCAAAAAAAAATCTGCTGTATATAGGTCTGATATTATTTGACTAATGAAAATTATACAAGTTTTAGAGGTCCCCGAACGATGGAAGCAATATGGAAAAAATAATTTCTTTATTGTTGGCACACATAGGAAGATATTTA
The DNA here is from genome assembly GCA_030432875.1 of Oligoflexia bacterium. Taxonomy (GTDB): domain Bacteria; phylum Bdellovibrionota_B; class Oligoflexia; order Oligoflexales; family JAGOVF01; genus JAUILP01. The sequence goes on from JAUILP010000015.1 coordinate 11,933, forward strand.
TGAAAAATTCATTTTTTAAACTGGTTTTTCTCATTTTGCTCACCAATGCCTGTAGTGGCGGTGGTTCTGGGCAACTGCCTCAGGGGGACGGCGGCGCCGTAAATTTCTTAGGGGCAGAAAATATCAAGGCCAACGCTGACGGCACGTGGACCTTAAACTGGTCATCCATAGTCAATGTGAGCAATTTAAAGTACCGTGTGTACAAAAAAAGCTCTCAGTATGATTTTACCAATCCGGTATTCACTACAGAAACAAACTACTATGTCACCGAGGATTTAAGACTCGTCGGCAATACCTGTTATATCGTGCGCGTTCTCTTCCCTGATGGCTTTGAAGACAAAAACGAATTAGAAAAATGTACCGGTCACGAGGTATTTTCCTTTGAGGGACTCAGTGAACTCGTTAGCTTAAAAGACAGTACATATAGTTTAAAATGGTCAGTGCCAAACTTTGAAGGCGCTCGTTTTCAAGTTTATGAAAGAGAATTTGACAAACTCGATTGGCGGGAGCTTGCCGTTACTTCAAAAGGAAATTATGTTACCCGAAAAATCAGTTTAGACAAGGTTTACTGCTACCGAGTAAGGTATAAAATTCAGTCCTTCCCTGAAGATCAAAATGAAGCATCTCTTTGTACCGCATCCTCTAATAAAGAGCTTTTTATGGGGGTTGAAAACCTTAGTTCTCCCACTAAAGGTGAGCTCAAAGTTACATGGAAAAAAGCAGAAGGGGAAAATGTCAGCGGTTACCGCATTTATTTTGGCCAAGAATTTAAGGAGCTCGTCACCGAAATTAAAGGGAAAGACATTGCGGAGTACACCATACCAGATCTTTTGCACGCGGTTATTTACAAGGTTGGTGTAAGGGCTTTTGATAAATTTGGCCGCGAGGATTCTAACGCAAAAGTCTTAAGTTTTGAACTTAAGAATCACGTGCCCGTTATAAAATCTATCGCTCTAGTCCCAAAAAATCTCAATCAATATGGACGCCCAGGAAAAATTAGCTGTGTTATCGATTATAGTGACGAAGATGAATGGCAAACCTTAAAACCGACTTTTTATATCAAAAACAATAAACGTGAAAACCTAGGACTCGTTGAACGTGCCATTTATGAAGAAAACGCGAATACTAAAACCATTACCTATACTGTACTCGAAGATGATAACCGTGCTGACTCTATTATTTGTAGCGCCACTATCAATGACGGCTTTGACAACTCCATCGTTTATTTTTCAGAACCTTTTGTTATCCCTGATACACCTGTTGTCGGAACAGGGCTCAGTTTAACAACACTTGAAAATAAAGAACTCGAAATCATCATTGGACGCGGCTCCAATCAAGGCTATGTCGATGACGACTATGATGAGGCGGTAGAAATTACGTATGCGACAACAAAAGGCACCATGAGTACCACACCTGGCTTCAGCTGTACCGAAGGTACTTGTACCGGAAAATTTAAACCAAATAAAGATTTTTACACCAACTTTGATCTTGCAAGTCCCAATTATGCAACCATTACCTATCAAGTCCGCGCTGGAGATAGTATATCAGAGCCAAAGGTCATCAATATTTTAGTCCGCCCCATTCCTCGGGCACTCGGTTATGAAATGCTCGCCCAGCAGGATAAAGAGCAACTCGGTTATATTTCGTTCACCAACGATATGAATAACGATGGCACCCCAGATGTCGATGCAGATGATCGCCCCTTAGCTTTCAATGCTTATCTTCACAATCTCAATCATCCGGCGACTAAACTTTATGTCCGCCACCCCCTTTCCCAAAATTATTACAATGGAAAGATTCAATTACCTCCTGGAGCTCCTGCAGGAGATAATTGTGATAACACAATTGAAACCAACTGGATTGAACGCAATTCAAGCGGCGCTCCTATCCTAGATGGTTCTGGAAATACCATCCCGGTCATGGGCTTTGAATGTACCATATCCTGCGATAGCAATGGACATTGCCCGTTTGTCTTTCTTGGTAACCCCTCATTCTTTGGTGCGTCAAAATTTGAATACGCGGTTCTCGTAGATGATATTCAGTCAAACTATGCTACAGCTTCCCTGGAAGTTTTACCGAACTTAAGAGCTCTTCCTTTTACCGGACTAACCGTCGAAGGGCAGCCCTATGAAATCGTCTTCAAGGAACGCCAGGGGTATCTAGGAACAAATGAAAAAGTTGTTATCACTTCTGTTGTCGTGGATGCCGGAAATGTTTTTGGCACAGGCACAAATTTAAATTTCACCGCAGCAACGTGTAAAGACATAAACAATAACGATATCCCATGCTGGAAATCAGTTTTTGCTCCCAGTGCAGGGGTCAAGGGGGCTGATGTCGCCAAATTTAGATTTTCGCTAACGGCCAATAGCTTTGATGATGCTGGTCAGCTTATAGAAGTGCTCACCTCAAACTGGGCCTGGGCAACCATTCACTACTATCCTTTACCTGTGGCCACAGGTTTAGATACACAAGCTCTACAAGATAACGACCGCGTATTTCCTACGGGTGTCAATGACCCCTTCAAATTGTCAACCGATCCCAGCGGAAAACTAGGTTATTATCATTTGTACCTTTCCCAGTCTATTTCTAAGGTTTTGATTGCTGACATCAACCTTCCCTACGGGTATATCACCCAAATTGGGTCGGGGGCCACTACTGGTGAAGTCCCTTGCGCGGGCGGTGTCTGTAGTTTTACTTTCAAGCCTGAGCCGGGTGTTTATGATCCCCAAGACAATTCAGAGCAAATAAAATTCACCTACCGCGTGCAGCTACCTGTAGATCAAGGCTTGCTCGATAACCCAGACAATATCAAAGATGGTTTTCTCAGTGACTCAGCCAATATTATGATGACGTCAAATCAAGCCAATGCCATCATCAAAATTAGACCGATCCCCGTCGCTCAAAACTACACTCTCTATGTCAAAGAAAATACAGCGGAAATCCCTTCTGCAAAAACCATATATATTGATCCTATTTTCCTCGCAGCCTCACCTCTTGATGGGGCGACAGATTATAGTCATCCATATGATTTTAAGGCTAAATTTACGCAAGTTGCCGTCCCTCCCATTAAGGGGGTTCTTGCGAGTTTTGGCTGTGATATTTTTGGAACCTGTAGTGCGCAGTATACTCCTGAAGTCGGGTTTATTGGTAGCCTAACCCCCAACCTCGATTATACGGTTACCGTTGAAGATTTGGATTATACACTGAGAGCGGACCATCTCATCAGCTCTTTACCCAAAGATATTGATATCGATGTTAGGCCAGTACCCAAAGGCAGCGGACTTACCTATGTTGTCCGTGAGAATACGGATTTTGCCCCTTCCTCAATAAATTTGATTATTGCGGATACCGGCACCAAAATTGGCTACACCCATGCTTACGGCGACAAAGCTCATACGGTTAATCTCGTAAAAACTGATGCAAACATAGATCCAGGAGGGGTAGGCGTTTTAGGTGATTTAACCTGTACAAATGGAAGCTGCCAAACTAGCTACGCTTCCACTGCAGGTAATGCGGCAAACTATGGTTATTATGGCACCTTAAACTTTACCTACACCGTAACCACAAATGATGCCTTTTTAGGTGATATTACCTCATATCCTAAAACGCTCGCTCTAAAAGTAAAACCGCTGCCAAGAACCGTTGACCTAGGCAATTCCACTGCGGGAGGTCGCCTAAGAGTCAATGAAGATACACCACGAACCTTTAATTTAGGACTTCAAGGATCGGGGCAACCCTTTAGTTATACTCATCAAGGCGGTTTAAAAGCAAAAAGCATCATCCTTCAAGCCTATGACCCAGGTCAAAATGGTGCGATCGCTGAAGTCAGCAGCACAGCACCGACAGGGAGTTGTAACGCCACCACGGGCATATGCCAAATTACGTTTTCCCCAAAAATTGCCTACGAGGGGAATGCCTACGTTGATTATCAGGTCGTCGTTTTTGATCCCGACCTCGGTCAGGATGTGGTTTCTAATATCTCGCGCATCTGGATAGACGTTTATCCTCGGCCAAGAGGAACCGAAAGACATGCTTATGTCCTCGCCAACGGTGTTCAACCTATTCAATTAAAACTAAGGACGGGTTTACTCCTAGACGAGTCCGCCTATGTTATAAAAGATCGCTTAGGTTACACCCACCGCCGTGATGACCCAGCCGAAAATGTCCTCGCCTTTACCAGTCCGCCTGCTAATCGTGGTTCTGTCGGTCTTTTTGCCTGTACTGTCGATAGTAATCACGCCGACTACACAATATGTAAAGCGGATTATACCGCAAAGGATTTTGATGCCGGTATAACCGAGGATATTTTTAAATATACTGTTCAAGTTGGTGGCCTCGTTTCCAGTCCTGCGGATTTTCATATCGAAGTAAGACCCACGATTGTTCCCACTGACTTTAATTTGGTTATTGTTGAGAACACGCCCATAACCATAGATTTTGACTTAAACGGACGATATACGCATCCCCTATCCGCGGAAGGTATTGTCGCCAAACGCATTGAAATCGTGAATACGCCGAACAAGGGAACCCCTGTTGTTCTCGACATCGGTACGGGAGCAGAGAACCCGTGTGATGTCAGTGGACTTTGCCAAATAACCTTTACCCCGGATACGGATTATTACACCCCTGATTCTGACCTGACAGAAGCGCATTTTGAATACCGCATGATTAACTATGACCCTGAACTCAATGCCGAAGTGGCATCAAAAACGGCTCGCGTAAATATCAATGTGCGCCCAAGACCAAAAATTTGGGACAAAGAAATGGCTCAAGTACAAGGTGTTGATGCCACCTATGATTTTTCTCCCGCAGGCGTTGGCTATTTGTATCCCGTTAATAACCAAAATGGCAAAAAATACGTTGAAAAAATTCATGTTATTACCGGCACCATCGAACATGGAGCCATATTTGCACCAAGTGCCGCAATTGAGCCAGGAGGCGCTAACTGTAATGGGGCAACAGGGATTTGTTCTGTCACCTTCCGCGCTGCTGTCGCCGGAGAACCTTATTTTCATCAGACCGACAAAGCACGTTACAATTATAAGGTGAGTGTTTACGATGATTACCTTAAAGATTTTCTTTACTCTGATATTAAAACACTCACTATTGATTTTCGTCCACGACCACGTGGCACAGGAAAAACTGTCGCAATGTGGCAACGCTCCACCATCCCAATTGAAATCAGCAAACCGAATGGAAGTTTTGATCATCCTTACTATGATGGGAACCCAGATCAGTACAAACCCATATCAATGCAAGTGTTGGAAGCTCCTGTTGAGGGCAATATAGTAGCGGGTGCTGGTGCCTTTAACTGTATTTTGGCGCAAAAAAAATGCGTTGCGAATTTTACCCCCAACGACAATTATTATTATCCTGGAACAGGCCCCTTATTAAAACTCAAATACCGTGTCGGCGTAACCGATGCTGTTATTCCCACCCCCGCCATCACTTCACTCAATGAGTATGGATGGGAACAAGATATCAATATTGAAGTAAAACCAATTGTTATCAATCTAGGAAAATCAACACGTGGTGTGCAAACAGCTAACCACAATATTGTGATTGCCAAAGGGGATGCGTACTCTTATCCTGCGACCCTCACACCGCCGCCCTTAACTGTAACCATAATTTCGGAAACGCAGGTCGGTGGGTCTGTGGTAAATGGAACAATTATCTGTGACAATGGCACCGGAACCTGTACAGGCACCTGGCAGCCCGATAGCAATAACACATTTGGTGTCACCTCTTTTCAGTACAAAATCACCACCAATGATCCAACTCTCGGAGCAAAAGACTCTGAGATCAAAACCTATACTGTAGACCTTTTCCCCATCCCCTATGGACGGGATAGACTCTCAACCCCCAAACCTACGGGTAAGGGTTATACGGGAAATCACTTTGTCGGTCAGCAAGACAATGATTATGTGGTCAATCTACTGCCTGGACAGTATCCTGCTGATGGCTTACTCTGTCCTGATTTGGAAGCGGGTTGGAGTGGTTCTACCCCATCATACAACAACCGCTACTGTGCCTATGCCGTTGAAGTTCTACCGGTTTCTGGATCTTATCAAAATGCAAGTTTTATCAATGCCTTTCCTTGCGACGCGCTGGGTCGCTGCTATTCTACCTTTAGACCTAATGCGATTGGGGGTTCATGGCCAGGATTTGGTATCTCAAGTTTTCAGTATAAAGTAAGAATCGCCCCAAGCGTTTTAAATGGAATTCCATTAAATGCTTCAGAACAAGCTGCTCTCATCAGTTCTGTGAAAACCATCGAGGTAGAATATTATCCCAACGCTTATACCACAAGTGTCAGTTTGGAAGATAGCTTCCCCGGCACAGATTACCTTTATCTGATTCAGGCGATGCCTAATCAAAGCTTCCCTGTTACCCGCTGCAATACGCCAACCGTTCAAGCTGACTGCCACAAAGGTTATGTTCACGGTTATGATGAAAATGCGACCAATATCATTCCCAACAATATGAGCCTCATCTCGCTTAACAATGGGTCCTGCGAGTCTATCACGGGTAACTGCCAGCTCACCGTAAGCCCTAATAGCCTGGCTTTCTATACTACCGGAACCAATTATGCCACGATTGACTTTCAAGTGACCGTTGCCGGAAAAACATCACCCAACACTTCAACCGTCAAGCTCAATATTTACCCCATACCGGTCGCAAACGATGTCGTCGGGTATGGTCTAGAAGGGGATGATATTGTTATCGATCTCAAACCATCTCCCAATGCGGGATTTGCTTATCAGCATCCCTTCGGCAATAATGCTGTAAAGGTATTTCTCACCAGCCAAATTGATGAATCGAAAATGCACATCGTCAATATGGATACAAATGCCATAGTGAGTAGAAATGATGTCACTCAGTTAGAACTGGAAAGTCTTATAAAGTGTGGTGTTGACGGTATTCCTGCTGGTACTTGTCGCATCAAGCTACGCCCGACTGTTGGCACTGTGGGGAAACAAAATTTCTTTTACAAGGTTCTCGTTGCAGGCCCCACAAACATGCCGACGCTACAAAAAGAGCAGCTTCTTTCTGAACAACAAATGATCACCGCCAGTTTTTATCCTAAACCGCGCGCCTCTGGTCTTGAACTAGTCATGATTGAAGGAGACCCCCTTGTTCCCTTTGACCTCAAACTCAATCAGGGATATACCCACCAGGCAAATCAGCCTGCGACTCTTTTGAAGTACGGCGCCGGTGGTTCGTTCCCAGGAACCTCTTTTGTTCCCGGAAAAATCGTGGTCAATGACGTGCAAAACCTAGGCGTCTTAGGGGGAACTTTTGTTTGCGACGGCTCTAGTACAAACTGTGTGGTCACTTGTAACGGGGGAACCTGTGCCTCTCAGTTCCAAGGAAACACGTCTACCTACAGCAATACCAAATCCATAACTAACGGGTGTGCTGATGTCGGCGCTAACTGTCCCATAATTGATTATAAGATTGCGATCGTCGCCCCTGCTCCAGCAAATCTCACCGCGTGGGCTGATGATTTAGGCCAGCTCAAATTTAACGTGCGCCCTGTTCCTAAGATAAGCAATATCCCCGTCGGCACTTATATCCAGGCCGAGGGTGAAGCTATAAATATCGCTTTAAAAAATGGTGCCAACCTAGGTTATACCTATCCATTTACAGGATATGGCCCCGATAACCTGCCTTACCAAATCCGTGCAACCGTAACGGCAAGCTCCCACTTCAATGGTACCCCGGTTTTTGATGACTGCCCCGAAGTCTCTACCGTTAGAGGGGTATGCGGCATGAACTTCACCCCGGATCCAAGCTACAGTCCTATATCAACTGATAAATACGGGACTATTGAGTATACGGTAAAAGTTTATGATCCCACAATCAAAGTCCTGCCGAGCACTGAAGTCGGTGATTTGGTGACAAAAACAAGCGGACTCCTCAAAATCGAATACCGCCCCAAACCGCGTGCTACCGGCAAGACGGTATTTGCCGTACAAGATCAAAGTCAGGTGGTGAATTTAAGCTTAGGTGATGGCTATACTTATACCTATAACACTGAACGCAAAGCCTCAAAAATAACTATCGTCGGTGGCAGTGCTACTAATATTCAAAGCATCAATACCTGTACAGACTTAGCCAATGACTGTGAAATCGGCTGTGATGGCAGTGGTGTGTGTCCCGTAACCGCTACTCCTGCAAACGGCTACTTTGGAAATCAAGCCAAATTTAGTTATTTTGTTCACGTTAATGACACGGCTTTTAGCCCCATTAGAATACTGAAATCTCCCAGCAGTGCCCTGGTGACCTTTGACGTCCGGCCACTGCCCCTAGCACAAGATATCACCTTCGTTGGTATTGAAGGGAGTGCGACGAGTTTTTCTTTAGATCATGGTGCCGCCAAAGGTTATACCCACCCCTATGATGCTACCGGAACCTACCTAGCGACCGGCGTTAGTCCTTCTGCTATTCCCAGTGGTCACCTTTCCGTTCCATTTGGTTGTACCTTAGGCAAATGTGATGCAGAGTATACCACCACAAGTCCAGGGTTTTACGGGCATGACTCTTATACCTATACGATTACCGTTTTTGACCCTGTCATGGGGCAAGACATCACTTCAACACCAAAAACAATCACCATGGATATCCGCCCAAAACCAGATGCCACTGGCCTGGCTCCGGCTAGTTACTGGACGACCCTAGAAAATAGCAACGGAACTATCCCCATCATGTGGGGGACCTTGGCCCAGTATAAAGGGTATTATTACCCTAACGACGCCTCGCCAAATTGGGGCTATGATGTTCATCCTAATGCTATAGATATTGTAACCCCTCCTAACGCCGGAAACGCATCTTTAAGTGCTTTCTCCTGTAGTACCGGGGCTCAGACAAAAGGGTGCAGTGCTACCGTTACTGTTGTCAATAATGTTTTTGGTTATGCAAACTTTTCTTACCGGGTGAGCGTCATCGATTCGGTGCTCAATCAGTCCATTTGGTCGCTTCCCGCAACTTATAATATGGATGTGCGCCCCAGGATATACGCATCAGAAATCAATACGCTCTTAACTGAGAGTGAGGTGGGCGCAAATGCAAATACGGTTGGCGTTAATCCTTCGTTCAAAGCAATAGAAGGAACGCCCCTCAGTTTCCAGATTGCTAACGGCAGCAACTTAGGGTTTAGCTACCCAGTATCAGACCCTACCAGGGGTGCCGAGTATACCGCCCTTTTAAATACCAACCTGGTTCTCAAAATCATAAATCCGGATAAGGGTGCCGTCACTCCTGGCTATAGCTGCACAAACGGCATTTGTACTGGTACCTTTACCCCATCAGCAAACCAAACCAACAGAGGTTCCTTTGATTTTTATCTCGAGCTCACCGACGCCAAATTGCCAAGTGGCCAGCAGGTGATCACCTCGGCAACTAAAAAGGCCTATATTGATATTTATCCTAAGCCTACAACGAATAACCTCTTGTATTACACTGTAGAAGGAGAGCCTAGAACCATAAAAATCGACCGCGGGGCAAGTTTAGGTTATGAACATGCGAGAAATCACGACATTAAAACTTTGGATATCACGTATCAAACACCAGGAGTGGTAACGACCTCTGCTCCCTCGTGCGCTGGGTCATTCTGTACCACAATTTTTGATCCCAAGACTTTTAAGACGGCTAACGAAGGCAATCTTTCCGAAGGTAATTTCACCTTTGGTGTCGAAGTAGAAGAACCAGGGGTGTCAAGAGGCCCCGCCTATTCTAAGAATATCAGCACCGTATCAGTTGCGGTCTATCCCAAGCCGCTCGTTTCTGCTGGGGCTTCCTTTACCAATATTCCCGTGTGGGAAAATGAACCTTACGTCCTACAGATTAAGGCTGGGACGGGACTTGGATATACCCACCTGTGGAGTCACCAAGCGAAATATGTCCGGGTGAATTCACTCTCTGCTGGCTCCAGTTTTGCCGGATCATGTACCAGCGGTGATACCTGTTTTGTTTGTGTTACCGGCACCTGTACGGGCACATTCACGCCGGTTTCAAGCGGAGGAGGTTATGGCAATAACAAAGCTAACTTTAACTATGATGTGGGCAACACCTATGCTCCTCTAGCTCCTGCTCGCTCAACCACTGTTTGGAGTACAAATCCAACTGACGTCAGCTTTAACGTCCGCGCAGTACCCAGTATGCCTACCTCCATTAGCTATAACAGCAATATTGAGAGCACAGCATATGAAGCCCTTGATATCACAGGAAAAACACTTACCCGTGGGCAGGACTACTTTTATGCAGACAATACCGGGCAAGTTGGCGCTATAAAATTTGAGTTAGCAAGCCCCTCTCATCTGAGTTGTGCTGGAGGGTGTGTGGTCTCCACAAACTGCTCAAGTGGCACCTGTACCTTGCCAACGCTTATCCCAGATCTCGACTGGAATAGAGTTGATGGCTTAGCTTCGGTAAATTACCGGGTTCTTATTAAGGACACCGCATTTACGGGAGCCGCACAGGAACGCTGGTCTGATTGGAGCCGACTAGATTTCTCCATTTTGCCTCGTGGACGCGGAACGGCCACGACTGAAATTGGGACAGGTATTGCGGGCGAAGCTAAAAACGTGGTGATTGGTTTAGGTTCTGGCTATACCCACGATGAAAATGCCAAAGCCTCTAAAATAAAAATCATCACTTCTCCTGCTGGCTCAACATCGAACGTGACGATTACCAATGCTGTGAGCGACGAAGTTTCCTGCGATGCGAACGGTGATTGTTCCCTTACTGTTTTACCTAATGCGACGGCATTTAGCGCTGTTGCCGGAAAAACAGACCCCGCAAGCGGTGTGGGCTACGGCTGGGCCAAAATTACTTATCAAGTCACCACACCTGTGACCCCTGTCGGGGGCGGCGCTGCTGTTCAAGTCCTTTCAACTCCAGGTGTTGCTTATGTATACTTTAGACCGCGCCCAACGCCAGATAATATAAGTATTACGACTGCGGCTGTTCCTTCTGCCATTGAAGCAACTAACTATTCCCTTACTATTCGCCTCAAAGGCACTGGCGGTTGTGTCAGCGGTTGCGGTTATATCCATCCCTTGTCCTGGAAAGCTGATTCCATAGATATTTCCAACCTTTCGAGTGCTAATGCAGAAATAGTCAATTCACCAGCACCTTCTTGTGTCGTTGCGACCGGCGTATGTACGGTGATTTTTAAGGGGAACGTCCCTGACCGGTTTACTTTTGACTATTTGGTAACCGTCAAAGATACCTTTAACAATACCCTGCTAGCCCAGTCCACCCCAGGAACTGCCACCATAGACGTAGTCCCTCGCCCACAAGCAATGACTGTCGCCGCGCAAACAGTCTACGAAGGTCGAGCTGTAGATATCATGATGACACAGAACAGTGTCGGGTATAAGCATATACCTGTCAACGCCCCTTCAAATGGCGCTGTCGTCCTTGGAGGTCATAATGCCAAGGGCCTTGAAATCATCAGCGCACCAGCGAAAGGTACTTATAAGGGTGTTTTAGCTGGTGCACCTCAAAACTGCTCCACTCTCTACTCAGCAAGTCCGTTTTGTAACTGCAATACTCATCCCTGTGCTCTGCGTTTTTCCCCTAATGCGAGTCTATGGACCAACGCGCAAGGAGATATCTCTGACACTCTAACTTATAGGGTTAGAGATGAAAGCTACTTAGAAACTAATGGCACCACTCCACTCCTACAAAAAGGCGCTGACGGTACTATCAGCTTAACGATTAGACCTAGGGTACTCACTAACAGCCGCGATTACCCCTCTGGGGCATCCATGGGAGTGGAAGGGGCCAACAAAACCGTCTCAATAGTTTCAGGATCTGGTGGCACGAATGCGGGTGGTTACATACATACAATGAACCCTGCCGTGAGTACTTCTTACACGGCGAAGAGTATAAGCATAGAAAGCATCACAGGAGCTACCGTAAGCTGCGGGACGCCTCCTTGTTCCATAACCTGTACCACCGGTACCTGTACTGTCCCACTCACCCCTCTCAGTGGCGGAAGTTTTGTAACCAGCGCAAGCTTTGACTATAATATTACGGACAATTCATCAGCGGTCGACGGAGGTCCGGATTACACCTCTCATAAAAAAGGCACATCATCGGTTTATTTTTATCCCCTGCCCAAGGCGACGACCAAATCCATTGTCATTGCTAAAAACAGCCCTGCTGCCATTTTACAGATCACCCAAGGGTCGGGCTATACGCATTTGACTACGGGAGCCTCAAGTTGGATAAACGAAACGAACCCCTTGCAAGGTGCTACGCCAAATGGAACTTTGGGGTCTTTTAGTTGTACCAGCGGCAACTGTACGGCAACTTATACGCCAGGCGCCAATACTTTTTCAACTTCCAGCTCAGATATCATCACCTTTCAGTATAGTGTCACAAATAACGTTGTAGCGGCCCCGGATGGCGGTCCTGTGAGCAGCGTCAAATCGCCATCTAACGGGACTTATAGTATAGAAATTTTCCCCAAACCCGTTGCCTCAGCAAAAACAGTAACTTGGGTTGAAGGTGAGGGAGATCTCAGTAAAGCTGTTGCCGACAGAATGAAAATCACCATTAAAAAAGGCGTGGATTACACCCATGATCGTGATAGCAATCCGGATAAAATCATCGTAAGCGGTGTTACCGGCGGCGATTTCTCAGGAGGAGCCAATCCCTTTAGTTGTGGTGGTGATACATGTACAGCTACCTTCATCCCTTCAGCGACCTCGGTGGATGCAAGTACTCCAGCGGCACATTTTGATTATAAGGTAGAAATTTCTGGATATTCGTCGTTTCCTTCAGATGCCGCTTCCTATGATATTATCATTATGCCAAAACCCATTGGCTATAATTTTACCTTTGATACCCTTCAGCATTCACCCTCAACACCAACATCAACATTTAAATTTGCCACTGCGGAGAATCTTATTTCAAATCCTAAAACGGTCAAAGCCTATACTCATGGATGGGGCCTAAGCATTGCCCAGTTTGAACTTGTCTCTTCGCCTGTTAAAAACGGGGTAGGAGCGGGAACGCTAACCATGGGAGCCCCTTCAGGAACTACAGTACAAGCTGAATATACTCCGACGCCAATGAATATCACGGGAGATGTTACTTTTACCTATAGAATTAAGGTTTCAAATGGCCCTAATGTATGGGCGTGGACAGATATAAAAACGGGAACCCTTGCGATAGAGTCTCTTCTCTCAGTTCTTGGTGCCTATAAAGAAGCTGAATGGCAATATGATCCTCTTGTCGGCAACACAACGATCACAATTAATGACATCAACATCGCTCGCAATGCTTCAGTTGGTTATGACCATAAACAAGGCCTCAATGCTGATAAAATTATATTTCATCAAATCACACCCAGCGGAAAAGGGATGCTGAACGGTGTAACATTAGGGCAGTACAGTGATTTAACATCAGGGGTCTGGACCGGAAGCTTTACTACCGAACCTTGGATGTTTGGGCATTATTATATCGAATACAGTGTATGCGCGGGAGCTGTTTGTACCAGTGACACAGCAGCCGTGTCACCGAGAACCAATGATCAGGCCAAATGGTTGCATATATATGTTAAACCTAGTGATGCTCCGCCAAAAACATGTACTAAAAATATTACCGCATTTAAAAATATAGTGCGAAAGATATCGATCAAACAAGGTAGCGATCCCTGCCAGGACGGTGAGTACTACTCAGACACCAACACCAATAAATCAGACCCCAATCCTGCAAATCATAAAATAGACCATATAGTGCAGATGAACTTTATGGGAGCCACAGCTAATCTTATTGCATCTGACAGCACTGATGTTACTTGTTCAGGAACCAATCCTAAGCGTTGTTACTGTAATAAATACCTCAATTTTTATAATATTGATGGGACAGTCCAGTCTCCCAATACAATGCCGATCACGACAACACAAGGTCTCCTCAGCAGTACGGGAAATGCGCGTGGTTGGTTTGAAAGTGATTGTAATTTTAAGGTCAAATACACTACGCCCAATGCAACAGGGACTAATGTACTCACTTATGATGTCATCACCCATGCCCGTACTTTGCAAAACGGAGCAACCTATGCGCCCAAATCTGAGACTACAGGAACCCTCAATTTTATTGTCATAAATCCCCTCACCCCAGTCGCCCAAAACATCACCCGCACCGCGGTGGAAGATGAACCGACAGGCTTTGCCCTAACAACTTATGATGTTAGTGAAGGAACTGATGGATGGCTAAAAGCTAGCGACATAGATCCCACAAACTGCCCCGCAAGTTTCCCAATTGACCGCTGCCCCATGGCAGTCGATTCCATAATCATTTCCAGTTATGACAATGCCAAATTTTCCTCTGCTCTTTTTGATGGACCCTGCACCGATGGTGTTTGTAGTATTGCCATCAATCTCCAAAATGATGTGACGGGAACAGGTGTTATTTACTATCAAGTTGTAGCCAACGGGGTGCAGTCAGCGCAAAAAACCCTCACTGTAACGATTACCGGCAAACCCGATGCCCCGTCGTCTTTTGGAGATAAGCAGTACTTCTCTGGCAATGGTTTATACCGCTATCAATTTTATCGCAATAATTATGACTATACCGAAGAAGGAAGCTTTTATACCACGCTCTATGGACAAGGTTCCCCTACAGGCCAGTGGATTCCCGTAGTCCTATCTCATTATGGTGCCAAACCGGGTAATTCGGATAGTGTTTGGAATAAAGGTTATTTTGATGTCGACGGAGATAAAATGGCGGCTGTGGTATGGACTAATTCCAGTGGGACACCGCAAGCCGCTACCTCCTCAGGAGCTCATAATAATTATGGGACGCTCACGGAGTGGACCTGCTACCCCAATACCGATAACAATATTCCAGGCGGGGTTGTCGCCGCTGCTCTCGCAGATGGTCAGTGCCGAGCATGGTTCAGGCCTAGTGCTGGCGGCGTTGGGTCAGATAGATGGTTTTATTACCGAACCCAAGATACCACGGGATTATGGCAGGGTGTGGACCCTGACACTGGTGGACAAGCCTTTGCTAATTGGGGCCGATCAAGTCTCCGAATCGATGTACGCGGCGATGATTCGACCATACTGGTAACCGCAAAAGATGCCCCAGACAAAACGGCTTATCCCGCCGTCAGTGCAGGAAACTGGCCCGCGAGCTATACGCTCGTTCGCGGCGGCGAAAATCGTCTGACCTTTTCACGCGGGGTACAGTATCTTAAGGATCAGTGGCAGTGGTACCCAGGCACCGAATATGCCAGCAGTATAGAAATTGCCGCTGGCGGTGAAGCCGCAGGGGTAACGGCTCCGACAGGTTTTGCTGATGTTGATGGTGTTAAGGGCTATGACAATGATCCAGGAGACTCCCTCGCAGCCGGTCACTTTAGCTGTGATGCAACAGGAAACTGTATGATTGATGTCAAAGCCAAGGATACCTATCCTTCCTTTCCTGCGGAAGCATCTTTTTGGTACCGTATCCATGTTAACGAAGATTATACCTCAGCCGGTCATGACTTCTACGGACGCTTGCATAAAGCCTCTGAATGGAAACAAGTCCGCATCAAAATCGAACTCGGTGGTTGCGATTTTACCCCGGCACTTGCTTCAGGAGCTAACCAGCTATCCAGCAGCGGCAAAATTCTAATCAATGAAGGTATCACCTTTGATGTCGGCAATAATCTCACGACCAATGGCAATACCTATGAACATCCCGGAACCGGCATTCAGTGGCGGCCACTCTCTAGACTTGAGTTTAAAAACTTGGCTTACGGAACTGTAACCAATGCCACTTGGAATGCAACTGACAGCATTTGGCAACTCCCATGTGTTTCTGGAAAATGTACAGAAACATGGAATACCCAAAACAACTACATGGGGGCAGGGTCTGGCTTTGATGTCCGCGTCGTCGATGATTACAACTGTAAGAGTAACTGGGTAAACTGGAAACGACAAATGCGTCCTCAAGTCGCGACACGCCAAGTGTGTAACTATGATTCGAGTGCTAAGCCGGACTGCGTTCGCGATGACTATGCCGCTCAAGATCAGGGGATTACAGGTGGCTCGACACTCCTTAAAATCAGAAAACGCAAATCTGCAGCGCAAAACGCATACGGAGACTTCGAGTATGAAACGCGTACCAGCGAAGGGGGAACGGATACTATTAGTGCAAGCAAAGTTGTGCTTAAAAACTTCACTGTATCGTCCGGAACATTGGCTCAAGTGCTTGATGGGACAACACCATTCACCTTGGATTCAGGTGTTAGCTGTGTAGGTACCGTTGCTGCGGGTAATTTAGTATGTACGCTCACAGGAGCTGCCTGTGACGCAAATGGTGACTGTAGTGCCACCATAAACTTTGCAAGTGGCGTCCAGTCCCTCGTCACCTTGAGCTTTAAATATGACGTATATACCCAAGGCAACACCATTGTATCTCGCGGATTTTGGACACGAAACCTAAATTATGACACGGCCCAATCTGGCTCTTATCCAAGCCGATTTGGATTCACAACTGTTGCTGATCCTAGCGACTTAGTGGGATCCACAGGAACCAAATATGAAATGATTGTTAAACCCAAACCCGACATAGCGAGCATTAGCCCTGCGCTTAATGATCCAGCTAATGTTCCGGTCACCACCTTTATCAATGAACCGGTAACCATAAAACTCAGTCATACGGCTAATGCCGGACAAGGGGTGATCAAGGCTTATAACTATCCTGATTTGACGATCTTTAACAACCGCTATTCTAATATTTCGTTTGGAAATCCTAATCACCTCCAAATTGTTAGCAATAGCTATGATCCAAGCACCCAAATCGCTACCGTTGTGGTGCAACCAACTGATAATTTTGTCGGCAAGGGCGCTAACTCTGCATCATTTGACTATACCGTCAATGTTTGGGGAGCAGAGCAAACCGGTACCATTCGGGTGAATGTGGATAGCTACCTGACCGCAGGTAATATCACCAAATCCATGACCCATGATCAGTCGCCATTAGTCATTGATGTTGCGCTTGGAGCTGAGTACACGCAAAATACCCCCTATACTTATAAGGCTGCTACCATCAGTGCCTTTGATTTGATCGCTGGTGAAGGGGTGAGTGCTGTGCCAGGAACCTGCGATGGCGCGGGTAAATGTACGATCTCCTTTACTCCGGCAACCGGTCCAGATTTTATCGGCCAAACAACAATCAAATATAAACTTCAAGCCGGTCCTGGCGGAAGCGAGAAATGGTCAAACTGGGCAACCATCACTATAGACGTTACGGCTAGTGACAGCGCTCCCATCGTCTTTGATATGGATCTCAACGGCAAAGACACCGAACCCAAACTCTTAGTATTTAGTTTATCACCGAGTAGTAATTCCACTATAGGTAAAGATTATGGTTACTTTGATACAAATAGCGATAAGGCGACTCTTTTAGAAATCGTGGGAGCGAGTAACCAAAATGGCAGCGTTAGCCCTGGTACTCCTATTACCTGTACCAACGGAATTTGTCTCGCAAGCTTTACCCCCACTCCTGGGTACTTTACCCCAAGTAGTCCTTTACCCGCTGAAATTGCCCAGTTTGACTTCAAGGTGAGTACCTATAACGCGGTTACTACGAACACAACCCAGTCCGCCGCTGCCGCTACGGTAACCGTTAACTTTGTCCCGCAAATTGTGGCGACCAGTTACCAAACCAATGGGGTTAAAGATGTTGCGGTTAACCTATCCATCGCAAAAGGGAGCGGTTATACCTACCAACCTACGGATTCATCAGTCACACACCTTGTCATCACCAACCCAGTGCATGGATCTGTGGTGAGTTCTCTGGTTTCGTGTAGTGCTGGATCTTGTCCTGTTACCTTTAACCCAACCGGTGGTTATGCGGGAGACCCTGGCAACATCAATGATTTTGCGTCATTTGATTACAAAGTCCAAATTCGCGATGTTGACAATACCACCGTGCTTAAGGAATCAAACGTGGTGACCGCAAAAATTTATATTGCGGCTGCGGATGGGGCACCAGTTGCCAAAGTGGTAACCTATACCTTTGCAGACCATGATGCTTATGTACAAAATATTCGTATGCCTAACGAATATACAGACCGAGAAAATGACCTAGCAACCGCGCTCACGGTCTATTTTAACGGTGCCGCCATCGTCGCCGATGGAACACCAAAGACTATTAGCGGGGCCCAGGTCACTATCGCGGCAGCCCCATGTACTGCAGGCACCTGTACCTTTACCGTGGATCCTGACAATACTTTTGAAGGCCCGATCAAGCTCACTTATAAGGTCACAGCCAATAGCAAAGCCTCAAATACAGCGACCATTGATTATACGGTCCCCGCACCAGGGGCCGCTGGATTTAGTTTAGCTTGGGGAGCGGCTCCAACATTAAATGCTCAGTGCCTCATGACCGTGCCGGGGACGGTAACTCCCGGTAACTGTGGCGGAGCCTCCTGTGATGTCTTTTCAGCAACGGTACCTAGTACCATAAGTAACCTTGCCAATACCGGAACCATTAATGGCTTTAGTGTCACAGTCAATAAGTTTGCGACAATGGGCTCATTCTATTCGACTTGGACAGTGGGCGAAGGAGCGAACACGATTACCAAGGCGCGCTATTTAAGTCTCGGTGAAACAACACCAAGCGCAATTAAATCCTATAGCTTTGCCCCTTCAGACACACCGACCACGAGCCAAAGCCAAGAAGGCTACCAAAGGCTATCCGACGGTTGTACCGGAACCTCATGTAATACCTCTCAGCGAATTGGTAGCATCAGTAGCGGCAATGGCTTTGCATGCTCCCTAAGCTCAGACAGCCGCGTATTATGCTGGGGAAGTAATAACCGCGGAAAACTAGGAATCTATGACAACTCTGATGCCACCTTCTCACTTGCAGAAACCGCCATTAGTGATCCTTTTGATCCTAACTATGAACTGTTTGGGGCGGTTGCCGTCAGTGCGGGATCTGAACATGCCTGCGCCCTTTTGAGCAACTCACGGGTCATCTGCTGGGGTGATGATACCTACGGCCAAATTGGAAATCACACCGCTGATGATGCACAGTGTAGTGCTTCACGCTGTGATTATCCTCGCTTCGTCCTCAAAGATGATTTTGGAACGCCTTTAACGGGGGTCGTAGCAATTTCGGCGGGAACTTCCCATACCTGTGCGGTAACCAGCGCCAAGAAGGTATATTGCTGGGGCCGCAATGATCAGGGTCAACTCGGTGATGGCACCACAGCTGACCGAAGTTATGCGAGTACAGTTAAGTGGGTCGACGATAAAGATGGCAGTGATCTTGTGGTGAGCTCCATAGATATTACTGACGCCTTTAGTGTCAGTACCGGCCTAAACCATAGCTGTATGGTCAACACAAATGGCAATGTCCTTTGTTGGGGTAACAATTCTCAGTACCAGTTAGGAGACAACAACTATTATAGCGCTGTTGAGACTGATAGGAGTAAAATAGCAAATACTACCGGAGCTACCGACCTTCGTGAATTCCCCGTATTTGTCCGGGATGTGAGCAATAATATCTTGGATAATGTTGTCATGGTAAGTGTGGGCGAGCAGTATAGCTGTGCTCTAAAAAATGATGGGGCCGTTTACTGCTGGGGTGAGAATGACGAAGGTCAAATTAACCAAAACACCGCAACGACAAGTGTGGCGAATCCTTACCAAATCAAAGGCGTTGGCGGGACCGGGCTGCTTGGAAATATCGCCCAAATATCAGCCGGTAAAAACCATGTTTGTGCCCTTGAAAAGGACATGGGGGCTGTGTGTTGGGGTTCTGCAAATATCTCTAATAGCTTATTAGGAAACGGTGTTTCCATTGGCTCTCTTGATCCCGTCAATGTGACCAATGAAAGCGGAGCAGCTGATATCTCAGATCTCAGAGCAATCTCAGTTGGAGACTTCCATACCTGTGCCCTCTCAAAAGATGGTTATGTCAAATGCTGGGGCTCAAACCTATCTGGTGCTTATGGGGTTGGAGATACGATATCCCAGGATTATCCGACAGCCGGTGTACTCGTCAATATCTCTGGCACTAAGTTACAGTCTGCTTACCGTACCTGTAGTAAACTGTACCAGATATCCGTGCCCTAATCGGTAGTTAATCATCAAAAAACTAAGACCCTGGCGCTGTTAACGGCACCAGGGTCTCTTTTTTTAAACGCTTCAACGGTCTCTAGTCTCTGGCATTCTGAGGCCCTGGAACGGGCATATAATACGGCATCTCGCAGACATCTGAACAACCGATAACCGTAGAGGGTGTATGAAACCTCAGGATTTTCTGCTCGCAGCGTTCTGATTTCGGGCGTCGGGCGTATAATATGCCCTTTTTTAAAATTTCACTTTTACTTTGAGTCCGTAGTGATCAGAAGCGGGAGTATCAACAAGCTTGGTCGGAAAATCAACTTTGCTTGCGGGATCTTTTACTGTGATAGAATAAAGCCTTTGACCAAATATTTCGCTATCTATTGCCTTTAACTTTGCTAAGCCAGCATCACTCATAAAAATATGATCGATGATGTTGTCCATTTTATTGTTTGTGATCGGATTGGAGCGGCCACACCAGGTGCAGTCCCTACCACCACTAGCAAGGTATAAAGAGTTAAACCCGGCAGATTTAAATAAAGTGAAATTTTCAGGAAATTCTCCGTCGATATCGATAGCGATCGGCCCTGTATTCATGTCGCCCATAATAAAAGTTTTATCAACGTAACTTGGGTCCGCAATTGCAATATCAGTAAGCTGTTTAATTTGGGTGCTCTGCTCATATTTCCAGTCTTTTAGGCTGCCAAAATAAGGCGCGGTGGAGTTGTTTTGTAAATGAGTGCACAGAACTTTTGTCTTAAGCGAACCTGGTAGGGTGATGCCAGCTTCAATCACATCTCTTTGTACCATAGTGCTTGCAAATTTATGCTGTTTGACATCATTGATGGGATATTTTGAAAGAAGCAGTAAACCATTTTGGCCTTCAAAAACCAGATTTGTTCCGCGGGCTAAACAGGTTCCGGCAGCACCCAACGCTGATTTGATAGGAAAATAATGAGATATACAGGAAAAGCAGTCATTACCCAGTCCCATGATGCCATCAGCACAGTACTGCATACCGCAGCTAAGGGTATCCCCCGAAGTTTCACCGCCCGTACATTTTTTTTGCACGCAGGCCAAAGCCGGGGCTAGCTTAAAAATAGAGCAGCGAGGTTTAAGCGAAACAGGGTTTGCGGCAAAAGCGGCATAAGGATATTCGCTTTTGAGACTTTCAATAATGTGGTCTCGGTCTTTTTCTCCCCACACTTCCTGGACACAGGCAACGTCAGCAGTATTATTTTTTAAGACATCGACCACCGGGCCAATTCGGTTGTCGGCATAAAGAACATGGCCATGGGCCAGGCCTGTGTTGAAGGTTACAAATGTTGCTTCTTGAGCAGCACCCTGGGAACTGCTAAGCGCTAATCCCAAACTCAAGAAGAAAGCACCCGTCAAAAATTTATACTCAACTCGTTTCATCATGTTTCTCCAAAGTTAATGCGTTTTACTTTCTCTGAAATATATTTTCGTCCATATTCATACTCAATGTATTTTAAAAAAGGGGTTATGACAAAACTAAAAACCAAAACTCGTGAGGCTGCAACCGGAAAGAGCTGTTATTATCAATCAATAGCCTAAAATGATCTCATGATTTAGTTTTTAAGAAAATACCGTTTCAATACTGCACTACACCCTAAAGAGACATAAAAATTTATTTACTTGCGACAATATGGATATTTATTCATGATTTTATTAAGTTAGTCGAGGGAGCGGGTGAAAATTTCACCCCCGCGCCGTATCCCTTAGCCCAGTGAGGGAAATCTCTTCTCGGTCAATACTCAGCCAATAGATGCTTGAGGATTTCAGTTTTAAGGAGAGACTACGCACTTGCACTCACAGCGTGTCCTGAGAAAAAGCGAAAGACCTATGGGGTAATATTCTATAGAGGTACCAATGACACAAAAACAAAACGTAAGATGGGTACAACGCTTAGACAACTTCCAGTCTGCCCTCGATCAACTCTCTCTTGCCGTCAAGCTTGCAAAGGACCGCCCACTTACTGATCTTGAAAAACAGGGACTCATTCAAGTCTTTATATTCACTCATGAATTAGCGTGGAATGTTTTGAGAGACTTTTTTATCTATCAAGGAAATACAGAAATAAGTGGATCTCGAGATGCTACGCGGGAAGCCTTTCAAAAAAACCTTATTGAGGACGGCGACTGTTGGATGGAAATGATTCAAAGCCGAAACCTAAGTTCACACACCTACAATAAAAAAATTGCCAATGAAATTGTGGTAAAAATTTTAGATGCTTACTATCCGCAGTTTTTGATATTTCAGGACAGTCTGAAAAAACGAGTTCCTTCGTGACGAAGAATGACGTCAAATTTGGGCTTAAATATGCTACGATCCATAAATTGCTGGATCTATTTTCACGGTACGGCCAAATTGAAAAAGTCATACTTTATGGATCTCGAGCCAAAGGCAATTTTACGCGAGGTTCAGATATTGATTTAGCCCTTAGGGCACCCAATTTAACTGTTTCTGAGTTATTTAAAATAAAAACGGAAATTGACGATCTCCTACTCCCCTACAAGGTCGATCTATGCCTTTACCACACCCTAGACAGTCTACATTTGCGCGAGCACATCGATACCATCGGTACTGAGTTTAAAATTTAGGGCATTTATCTTTTAAGAAAACTTATTATTTTTAAGTCATATTAAACTCTTAAAAAAAAAGAGTTTTATTTTTTGCGTGAGCAGGCTAAAAAATAGTTAACTTTCGCTACGTTTGAAGCAATTTAAAAAAAAAATATCAACCATGTGCAAGTCGATTTGATCATGCCTTGCATGGACTCAGGACTAAATTGATCAGTTATAAAAATTATTGCAGGAATTTTTAAGTACAAAAAAACAGGAACACTATGCAAAAAACTCAGTTGCCCTCAATTGTGACCCGTAACTATATTTATCTTGCTCTAATGCTGAGCGCTATTTTTTCTCAACCAGCACATTCTACCCCCCTTAAGGCGATTATTTCTGGTAGAGAATTAGTTTTTTCTAGCGGTTTCTATGACAAGAACAAAAACTTAGTTGATTTATCTGAGTATGAGCTAAGTTTACATCAAAAAAATAAAGACAAAGAATTTCTTGCGTACTCTTCAACGCAAAAACCATCCATTTCAGTCAATATCTCTCATAGTGAACATAGCGCCGAGGTCCGAGTCTGTTATCAAAATCTTCCCGGTTCAAACCTCTCTGCCCTAGTTCCCATTATTCTTAAACAGAACTTAAGTCTTCAGTCCTCCCCTCTTTATACTAATGGCTACATGCCCTGGACTTTTAGTGGCTGGATAAAGGGCAAAAACCTAAGTCAGCAAAAAAGCGCACTCGATCTTTTTCAGTGGGGAAACAATCATAATTTCACCAATCTAAGTCATGCCTTAAGCTGGTGGTTTAATGTTATACCTTTTCAAAATGAGCGACTGCTGATTGGGGCGACCTCTGCAATACGTTATAAAACAGCGATCACCAGAACCCGCCAAAACAATGATCTGGTTACTGAGGTGGTACATAACCTCATCGGTGAGCCAGAGTCACAATCAGGTTACCTGTGCTCCGAATCGATAGCACTCATTCCAATTAAAGATGTGTACGATCTGGATCTCTACGGCAAATTACTTAAGCCGATTCATAATAGTACCCCAAAAGAAATGTCAGGCTGGAATTCATGGTACCAGTTTTATAATGATGTACAGGAAGACGACATTACCCAGCACTTAGAATCCCAGTCTCTGTACAATCTAAATACCAAAGATTTTAATGTCGTCTACCTCGACGACGGCTGGCAAAGCAAATGGGGTGACTGGCACGAAAATGAAAAATTCCCTAATGGCCTTGGGTTTATAGCCCAAAAAATTGTGGCAAATGGCCAAAAGCCGGGTATTTGGTTAGCTCCGGCACTGGCAGAAAAAGAAAGCCAACTCTTTAAGCACCGTCAGGATTACTTCCTAAAGAACCCCAAAAACAAGCCGGTTTCCTACAATGATGCCCACCTATTGCCACTATATAAGTCCAAATTTTTTGTCTTAGATACGTCGCACCCAGAAGTCAAAAACATCTTACGCCAAACCATGATAAAACTTTATCATGATGGTTTTAGAGTTTTTAAGCTCGACTTCCTCTTTGCCTTAGGATACGAGGGCAAACGATACGAAAACATCACGAGCATGGAAAATTATCATGCCACTATGAAGTGGCTCATTGCTTCAGTCCCTAGCGATGCGAAGTTTCTGCTGTGCGGAGGACTTCTCATCCCGAGCATGAAATATGGAAGCTCTTACCGTATTGGACCGGATGTTCTGCATAAAAAAACACCAAAAACCTGGCCATTTATCGCGACAGCAGCACGCAATGGCGGCAATTTATTTTTTTTAGGCAATAATGGTTTTAACTCAGATCTCGATCCCTTACTTCTTGATAGCCGCTGGAGTGATGATCAAGCTTTTACTAATACTTTATACCACTATTTATCTGGTGGCCCTCTTGTACTCAGCGAGAGCTTGGATAATGTACCTAATCATAGGTTTTCCGCTTTACTTGATGACAAGACACTAACCTATATAAAGGAAATGAAAGGGAGCCTCTATGCCCTTGATCATTTTGCTGCTGTTCATAAAAGCGCTATCAGCCCCATGATAGCCCCTGTGTTAGATTTTTTTGACTACTCCGGTAAAAATCCTGAGATTCTTTTAAAAATATCGCCATCTTCTGCCGTTTTAGGCTTTTTTAATTGGCATAATAAAGTAAAAACAATCGACTTCGATTTGCAAACCATAAAGGATTATGACCAGAGCTGGGCTATCCAAGAAATGAGTGATAACAGAATAAACTATAACGGAGATCAATTGCAGTTTCAGCTCTCTCCCTATCAAAGTGTCTACCTAATTTTTAGTAGATAGAGTCTGTAAATATTTTATTGGGTTTGAGGCTAGGAGTCCTTGAGTCTCTTGCCTTATTCCAAAAAACTTGGAAGCCAAAGCAAGAGTAGTGACCAGGTTTAAAAGGCCCACATAAAAAACTCATTAAATTTATAAAAGCCACTACTCTGCTTTTGATAAAGTTTTTATTGCTGGCAGTTCGTTCACGCCAAAATACTCACTAAATGTATTCCCCTTGTCATAAATACAGGGGACTTTTTCCATGTTCAGAAATTTCAGGACATCTTCGGCCTTATCCTTGCGATCATAGCTTGCAATAAAATAGGTGTTTTTTGCGGATTTTAGAGCTTCTAAATGGTCTTTACAGCTTAAACACCAGGAGGCAAAAAAGACGAGCTGGATGGGCGTTTCTTTTTGAGCCTTAAGTGCAGCTAGGGTCATTTCCTGGCATTCACCTATTGCCTGTGACGCCATGGCAAGGGCTAAAAAGAATACTCCCATGTTAAATTTCACTGTATTCACAAATATCACCTCCCCAATTTAAAAAGCGCGTAAATAGGATAGCGTATAGCTATCAGCACGGGTTGTATTTTTGTTGCTAAAAAGTGCCGCGGTGCGCTTGTAGCTTACTCCTAAGGTCTGACGCATAGCAACAGCATAGGTCCAGGTGCTTGTAACGGAGTGTACTACTTTGTCCGAATCCTTTAGCTCTGCGTTACCCAAGCGAATATTCCTTCGGGTTTCCCTTTCAATTCCCGCAAGAATCTGCCATTTCCCGGGATAGTTATACCCTCCTGTGATGGCGGTCTTCTGTCCTAATCCCGGAGTCAAAATCACCTGTTTGTCAGCGAGGTCAATCTTTTTCTTGAGAGGGACGATCAATGTTTGGGTGAGGCCAGCCTTAACGCTGGACATACCGTACCAAAAATCAATTCCTGGGACAACTTCATGAAAACCATTTCCGTGAACATCCATTTGCCAGTCTTCCTGACTATCATAAATAGAGCGCGAAAAAGAATGCTTATAGCTAGTAAAAGCTTGAACCTGAGGGAGCCACTCTTTATCAAAGCTTTGCGCAATAAGCATATAGCGGAAACTCAAACTGGGGTCA
The DNA here is from genome assembly GCA_030432875.1 of Oligoflexia bacterium. GTDB lineage: Bacteria > Bdellovibrionota_B > Oligoflexia > Oligoflexales > JAGOVF01 > JAUILP01. The sequence continues at coordinate 38,013 of JAUILP010000015.1, forward strand.
CTGAGGGCATAGTGGGATTCGGTGCCCCTACGTATATTCTGTTCTAGGGGCAGTGTTATCGTGGTAGAAAGATCTTCGCTAAGTGCCTTGGCAAAAGCGAACGTTAGGGTGTTTTTTGCAGTTGGTCCCCCTTCATCTCCTAAGACACCTTCATAGGTAACCGCTTTAAAGTTAGTATCCTGAGTAAGGGCAGAATAGATACGCCAGGTTTCCCCAGGGTTAAGCACCTGCGGATTAGCGGCACCGCAACCACAGGGACATCCCCAGGCGTTTAAAGAACCAAACAAAAGGATGATTAAGAATAAGGGTGTCATAGTCATAGGATTCATCAGGGAGACCTCCAGCCTAAATTTTAAAAGGTATAGCAATACTATCGGATTTTCCGTCTACTTCCGCATTGATGAGAAGTTCCCAGGGACCTGCCATTATAGGATAAAAGTTTTTGGCAAGAAAAATATTCCCATGTTCAAAGTCACGGCGCACCTCCATCTTAGTTTCCCCTCCGGGATGGCCATGTACGGTCATCCAAGGTCTAAACAGGGTGAGGTTGACCTGAGCGGGAAGAGTCCTTAAAGCAGTGCCAAAGATGAGTGATACCTCATTGTGGTAACCCACTTCTGGTCCAGCCAGCCAAATGACATTTAACCAAAATACCCCATTTTGAGAACGGTAAGAGCCTTCCTCGGCAAATAGGGGAGAAGCAGGTGCCATAGTTTCTTCTTGGTTGCCCGCATTTGCCTTTTCATCATCAGAACCACTTATCGGTGTCCGTAAATTAGCGTTTTCTTCAGATGCCTGATTCTCTATCTCTGAGGTTTCAAGATTTTCAGACTCTTCAAGGGGGATAGTCTTCTCATCCTGAAGTGCCGCATGGTCTACTTCTGGCGTTGGAGAAGCTCCAGATATTGGTTTATTTGATTTTTCACCGCAGCCCCCTAAAAATACCACACTGAGTAGTGTAAAAATAAGATTATATTTCCACATTAAACACCCCACTATCGCCGCTAGTAAAAGTCACTCTGATTTCCCAGCTGCCACCCATAATAAATTCAATATCGTCAATTTCTGTACAATAAGAGTCAATAGGTGACAAAGTGGTGGGAACACTACCATGACCATGCGCGGGCATCCATAGCTGTGCGTCTATTAATTGCGCTACCTGGTCGGTGCAAAGTTTGGCTTGATGAACATTCTTGCTAGGCGTGTCAGAAAATACCAGCTGCATCCTCATGCCCATCTTCGTTTTGGCTTTGAAGGTCTTAGTGTCAGCAGGAATCACTAGGGCGATGGCTATTTTGTCGCCGTCAAAAAACGAAATATTGATGTCCCACTGCCCTGGCATGAGGAAGATAAGGTTGCTGATGATAATACACTCACTTTGGTTTTCCATTTCGCTGCTTTCTATAGGAGCACTACCATGACCATGATCAGGCATCCAAAGCTTTATTTCTGTTATTAGCGCGACATCATTGGAGCAAAGAATGGCCTGACTTGTTGTCAATTTCGGGACTTCAGGGAAACTAATTGTAACTTGTTTTCCTAGGGACGAATTGCCGGAAAATATCATAGTCTGGACGACTTGATTACCCACCGGCGCACTCATATTGCCCATATGTTTACCAGACATTTCGGGCGAGTTTCCGGGAACTGGCTCTGACAGGTCAGAATTCTGTGCCCATATGGACGAAGAATAATGTACCAAATAAAATAAAATAAAATTTAAAGTCAATATTTTCATAAGGACACTCCTTTAGATATAAAGATAAAGCAGCACTCCTGCTGATTGCAGCAGGGCGTCATTCAAACTGTATTAAGACTGACTCTTAAACTGAGTTCAGAGCAAAAATTACTGAGCACTGAAAAAATATAAGCCTAACATTGAGCATGCAGACAGTCGCTTCGACAGCACTAAGCATACGTGCTGAAACAAACTCAGACATTTATTCAGTAGCTCACGAATCTTTCAGTTTTTCTAAACAAGATTATATATGGGTTATTGCGAAATGCCTTGGTGGAGGGGTATCTGGACTTTTGTTTGGGACCGATAAATAAATACTCTTTAAGGGAAAAATAACAAACGCTAATTGGTCAATTTTTTCCCAAGTTAAAGCCTGGAAAAGTTGTATCGGTGAAGGAGTGCTTAATGTCTTTTTTCCGCAGGTACAGCTATAGATACCGGCGGCATTCATTTTTTCACAGGCGCATTCATTATCATTACTCCTTTTTGCAAGTACCGAGATCTGTATCGTTTCGTCGGTGTCAGGACTTACAAAAGAAAACTTTTCACCAACTGATTCAAGAAGGATAGTGGTTTGTTCAAAATCATCCGAAGGAGTTAAGGGCGCTGAAAAGATCCTCCGAGGCACATTTTTTACTCCATGGTCCGAATGCTCACTCTGATTTGCGACATCCTGATGGCTAATCATGGCCTCCTTTGAGGCGGGGGTCGGGGTTACGTTGGTGACATTTTGCTGATGACAGTGCGGGGTTTCCGAGGAATCAGCTTGGGCAGTCATAATGCTGTTCTCATCAGTTGCGCCAACCTTAGGGTCTTCAAAACGGCGGGGCCCAGGACCATCCCATTTTAATTTGTTAACTTGTATACTATTTTTGTCCCTGCCATGCTGATGGGATTGCAAGATAGTATTTTGCTGACCATCGGCACAGCAGCATTTGACATCAAGACATGCTTGGGCAAAAACTTGCTGGCTAAGGAAGGTGGTCCAGACTATGAATGATATTATTTTCTTTTGCATAGCACTTTGTCGCTGATTAATTTAGAAAATACTGCCCTAGTTTATCTAATTGGGACGGAAAGTCTAGTATAATTGGAGGTAAGATTTACGCCCTACCTACCTCCTAGATGGAGCAACCGCCACGGGAAAATAGTCTGATTTGTAGATTTATTTATACGTTTGTGCCACTATTAAAAGCGACAAAGAAAAGAAAGTAAGTCTTCAATACGACAGCAAATAATTTACTGAGACTACTTTTTCAGGCAGCAAAGTGCTTTTTTCGGAACAAAATATGCTTTGATGAAGTTACCATTCGAGAATTTTTTTTCCTAGTTATTGCCGTCATTGTGATAGTTAGTAGGTTTTTATTGGAGATATTTATGATGTTATTGAAAAATAGTAATTCTAAAAATCTATTTAAAGGAGAAGAGTTATGAGATTAATTTTAATGTCGGCTGTCTTGATTTTTGGTTTTAATAGTGAAAGTTTCGCTACGGAAAGCGTTCATCATGATCATGATTCTAAAACCAAAGGGACCGAAATAAAGTTATCAAAACGTTTTCTTGCAGATGATTCATTGAAAAAGCGAATGAACTCTATATTAGAAGAGATGGAAAAATTAACTAAAATTGAGTCTGTCCCCGAAAAGAAAAAGCAAGTAGTCATAACTGGCAGTAGTGTTGAGACTATCGTGCAGGATATTTTTAAGAGCTGCAAATTAGCTCCAGATGCTGATGCGGCAATCCACCCCATACTTGCGCAAATCCTCAAAGGAGCTGCCATGTTAAAAAAAGGCGAGGGAAAAAATGGGCATAAAAAAATACACGAAGCACTATTAAGATACGAAGATAATTTTGAGCATTCCGGCTGGAAACACAGCCGTTCTGAATGATCTCTGAGAACTCCCCAAAGAGAGTTTATGGCGGCCTCTAACTTAATTTCAGATAACCCGTTACCTATGGTATGTGATATTTTTTGGAATATGGGTGTTTCCTATAAAAAATTCTCATCCCATTTAAAGGGAAATATACACATCCATCAAAATCTTTTACAAGAAGTCTTTCTGGTTGCTTTCTTTAATCATTCTATTTAGAGCACTCATTATCCAGTCTGAAGAAGGGTTATTGAGGGTGTAGTAAATTCTTCCTTTTTTATCCAGCAAATAAATTAGTCCTGGGTGGCTGATTTCACCCGACTCCTCGTCGCGCTGCCGGGGATAATCAAAAGCATCGATGAGCTTATTCACTTCACTCACATTACCAGATAAATAATACATATCTTCCTTAAATCCCCAATTTTCTGCAGCAGCCGCAAGAGTGCTTGGCGTATCACGCCAGGGATCTAAAGTAATCGCAATCAGTATGGGTTTTTCATTACTTTTAAGTGCGGCCTCCATCGATACCTTGACGACGAGGGGGCACATGGTTGTGCAATGGGCGAAAACAAAGGTTAAGATGATAGAGCGTCCTTGAAACTTCTCAAGACCCCACCGCTTGCCAAATTGATCGATTAATTGAAAATTTGGGGATATCTTATTGGTAACTGGGTAGTTTTTAGGAAAAGGGGACGACTCAGAGCTAACTTCTTCTGCAGCTGAAAACTGGGTGTTTTTTTTATATTTCATCAGAATACTGGTTCCCCAAGCAACACCTATGATCAAAATAAGAGACAAAATTAGGATGCCACTTCGGCCAAAAGCGTAGCGCATAATATTTTTAAACATAAACATACTATTTATTTTTCCATATTAGAACGAAAATGCTTGAATCAAAAACACCTGTTTTAACAAAAGGAGATTACAATGCCTAAGCAAAAAAATCATGATAATTTTAGATACTAGGTAGAAAACTTATTTTTGCGAAAAAATCTGGCGAATAATTTTATAAACATCTGTGTTATCTCGCGCTTTCTTAAACAGCTCCGAACCTGGCCCCTCTGCAAATAAAAATACCGGTTCTTTTGTGTGCTCATGAAAATGCCACTGAATATTAAACGGCTTTAGATTACCGCTATTTTTTGCATCATTATGCGTGATCGTTAAGCCCCCAGTTTCATGGTCTGCCGTAACAATATATAAAGTTTCATTTTTTTGCTTATCATTCCTTATCACGCTTTTTATCGTATCATCAAACTCGAGGACTTCGTCGATCAAATAATCAATATTATTTTCATGTGCGGCATAATCTATCCGGCCACCCTCAACCAATAAAAAATACCCATCAGGATCATGGGCGAGAATATTCTGGGCCAGCCGTGCCATTTCAGGAAGACTCGGAATCGAGTCATCACGATTTCTTACGTATGGAATGCGGTCAAAACCAAAGAGCCCCAGAATCATCGGCGGCGTGCTCTTTTGCCCTTCAAGCGCCTTAAAACTAGCCTTATCTCTTAGTACAATAGCTCCAGACTGCCTAATCAACCCCTCATCAAATTCTTTGGCATTTCCGCCCATCATAATTTGGGGCTTTAATGAAAATAGGTAGTTTTTTACGATATCTTTAGCCAGGGCTCTATCAGGAAGATGGACGGCAAAAGCCGAAGGAGTCGCTCCTATGAGTTGGTCCGTCGTGATAAATCCTAGAGATTTGCCCTGATTTTTAAAAAACTCCGCTAGAGTTTCTGGTTGTTTACCGTCGCCGTCGGCATCAAAAGAAAGCTGACCTGGCGCGTATTTTCTGCCGGTAGCCATCGCACTTGCCGAGGCAGCCGAATCAGTAACCACGCCGCCTAGAGCCTCAGTTGTAATTTCGGTAAAAACAGGCAAGGAAAACATAAAAAGCTGCGGCTCTTCACCGCCAAAACGTGATTCGCTGGCAACCCTAAGCTGATTTTTCCCCATCCCATCCCCAATGAAAAGGACAATATTTTTTGGGTGACGATGTTCACCAGACAGCTTTGTCTCGTTCGGTAAGGGGGCTTTTACAAAGAGAAAGCACGATGTCTGAAAAAGAAAAAGAAAAAAATAGCAGGAGAAGGAACCTAGACGAATAAAAAATTCCATGGGTAATCAACTCGAAATGATCGGTGTTTTAGCTTCCCTTGCGCGCCTGTTTGGCTTTACGCAAATTGGCCTGATGCTTCATAATCCGTTCCTGGATACGTATTTCGGGAGCTGTTTTTAAAAACGTTATGATAGCATTATGTACGATATCATGATGTTCCCCAGGGTAAACATTATAAATTCCCAAATCATAAAAAATATTGAGAATTATTTTTTCTATAAGTTCGTTTTCGAGTTCCAGTTTGGCCACAACATCCAAAACATCCTTCTCTCTAAAGGCAATTTTTAAAAAAGCACTAATGGGATGCGGTTGTAAAAATTTGTACATAAAAGACCGTGTTATTTAATGGATAATAATACCCTCCGCCACTGCCTTATCTATCGGATAAATAGGGAATATATTGAATTAAATATAGTAATAGCCTAAATTTTAAGAAAAATTACTTACGAAGTCGGTATCTATCAAGGATAAGAGCTTTAACCTGATCTACGACCTGTTCTAAAGATTGGTCGCTCGTGTCTACAAGAATAGCATCGGGTGCCATACTGAGGGGGGCGACACCGCGTTTTTCATCTTGTTCATCGCGCAGGGCCATATCATGCATAATTGCGTTAAGCTGATCATCTGCTGGCGCGCTGGAGGAAATGTGATCGCTAACAGTTTTTAAGGTTTGCGGCTCAAGCTGGGTATAACGGCGCTGAGCACGCGTTTTTAAATTTGCCGTTAAAAAGACTTTCAGGTCGGCATCAGGAACAATCACTGTGCCAATATCCCTTCCATCAGCCAAAACTACTGGCTTTAAAGATGAAAAAATTAAATGCCTTTGCACGGGGATCAGAGCCTTCCTCACCGTTTCAATTTTTGCCACTTGGCTGGCTTTTGCTCCCGCCTCTTCCGTCTGCAAATGTTCAGAAATACTTTCGCCGTCATAATAAAGCGTACTGGTTTTACTATCCCACTGAAATTTTTCTACAAAATCACCTACTACGTCATCAAGTTGCCCGTGATCAGTAAAAGCGATCGCTTTTTTTCCCGCTAAAAAAGCTATAGCTCGGTACAAAGCGCCGGTATTTATGTATCCCCAGCCCTCCTGGATGCATAACTGAGCACAAACAGAACTTTTCCCCCCCCCAGCTGGACCATCAATCGCGACTATAAACGGCTTATTTTTATCCTGAGTCATATTTGCTTCTTAAGTAAATTACGGAAAATTTTATCTTCCTTACCCTACCATTTTTATAATGAGGCTTCGAGAATAATTTTTTGAATCTTCTTTAACAATAAATAAAAATTTGGAAAACTCACTTTTGCCATTGAACCAGAGGGTGAGCATTCATTAAATAAACAAAGTTTGATTGTAGCTATAATCATTTCTAGGCGGTGATCACCTTCGGTATTAAAATTATGCAAGCTTAAAAGAGAAACATCTAAACCTGAACCATTTTTAGGGACAACCGATAAGTCATCATTTTCAGATATGCTTACCCGGCTGCCAAAAAGTTCTGCAAGCTTTGCCGAAAGAGCGAGGCGGTCAGACTCTTTACCGCGTAATGAGCCTAAGTTTGAAAAATGACTCTCGCTATCAGCCAAAGCACTAAGTAGCACAAGTAAAGGAATTTCATCAATCAAGCTGGGGAGTTCGGGTGATGTGACCTTTATTCCCCTATAAGAGCAATCGAGCGAAGGGGCATAAACTAGGACACCCCCCTGAACTTCGCAGTAAACGTCTTTCCCGCTCTCTTTAATAACTTCTACTTCTAAGCCATATTCACGTAACTTTGCAAAATACCCCCACCGCCTAGGATTTAATAATACCTGCGGGAAATACACGGCAGTTTCAGGCTTAAAAACAGGTATGAGAGTAAAAAAAGCTGCCGAAGAAGGATCGCGGGGAATTTTTACGTGAATTGGCTTTATGGCACCAGATGAGTGTAAGCTAATGACCTCACCGTCGTTAGGCAAAAACTGTGTTGATATAGATTGGCCCGTGAGTCTAAGCAAGTTCTCAGTATGATCTCTGTTCACCTGCGGCACCGAAATAACAAATTCCTTTTTTTGCGAGGCATTTTCTTTAGCTATCAAAGTAAGAGCCAGCAGCAAAGCTGATGATTTAACCTGAGCTGAAGGACTTTTTAAATCAAATACCCCTTTCGGCAAGGTTAAAATCTCACCATAAATAATGGCAGGAAGCCTATTATTTTCTGCCACATATTTAACGTTACCGCCAAAAGCATTTATCACCTCAGTGACCCCTGCCATGCTTCGGGCACTAAGGCTTTGATCACCGCGACAAGAAGCGATAAGCCCCGGGATAGCGGCAAGTATGGGCTGAACTATGCGGGCCGTTGTCCCGCTATTATTAAAATTAAAGCGCCTTGGGCCATTATTAAAGTTTTGCACACCCGGAGAATCAATAACCAGATCTTTTGCCCCAAAAGCCGTATGATTTTTCTGGACAGAAATTTTGACGCCAAGTTTTCTAAAAACATCAATAGTGCTTTGAGCATCACCAGCAGCGAGAGCATTTTTTATGAAGCTCCGGCCTTGAGCCAATCCCCCTAAAATAATCGCTCGGTGGGTCAGAGATTTGTCGGGGGCAACGCTGATTTGAAGAGTTTTTTGGATATGATCCGGAACAGAAATGCCTAAAGAGGAAATATTTTTCAAGCGTCTATGTTCCTTAATTTAAGCCGCCCCCAAGGATACTTCCCATTTTGAGAAACTTCTCTTGACGCATTTTTTTAAGAGTCTCACCAGAAAACTGCGATAAATCCTGCAAATCCTTTGCAATACAATTTTTAATTTCCAAAGAAATTTTTTGGGGATTACGATGCGCACCCCCTTCCGGCTCAGCAATAATCGCATCGATCACGCCTAGTTCTAGTGCGGAAGACGCAGTCAGCTTAAGAGAATTCGCCATATCCTGAGCTTTGCTCGCATCCCCCATCAAAATAGATGCACAACCCTCAGGGGATATCACAGAATAGGTTGCATACTGTAAAAGATAAACACGGTTAGCAACCCCAATAGCCAAAGCCCCCCCCGAGCCGCCTTCGCCAACGACAAACGTAAGTATGGGAACTTTTAAGCGTGACATGACAAATATGTTTTTGCCAATAGCTTCCGATTGCCCCCGTTCTTCTGCTCCGATACCCGGATAGGCACCAGGAGTATCGATAAACGTAATAATGGGGAGTTTGAAACGTTCTGCCATGCTCATAAGGCGTAAAGCCTTTCGGTAACCTTCAGGCCTTGGCATGCCAAAATTTCTGAATATGTTGTCTTTAGTACCGCGACCTTTTTGGTGACCGATAACAACGACTGAAGCTCCTTCTAAACGTCCGATGCCGCCAATTATTGCCTTGTCATCTAAAAAATTTCTATCACCATGAAGTTCGACAAAATCATCAAATATATTAGCTATCAGTTCGAGTGAGTTTGGCCGCATCGGATGGCGCGATAGCTGAACCATTTCATAAGGAGTGAGTTTGCCAAACATTTCCTGGCGCAGAACCACGAGCTGTTCCTCTAACTCGCTAATTTCAGGATTAAGGTTGAGTTGACTAGATCCTGTTGCTGATTTTAGCTCTGCTATTTTTAGTTCCAAATCAGCTAGGGGTTTTTCAAGAGGAATATAATCCATGCAGCCTTCCTTTTTATTGGGGCATAACCAACGGTAATAATAGAATTAAAAAAAATCGCGCGAGTTATTTTAACTTAACTAGCGATAAGTTAAACGTATTTGTCTGCGAAATCCACCCAAAGTCTCCCTATTATTTCTAAAAATGTTCCCTTGCGCTATTAAAAAAAAAATTTACATTTAACAAGTTTTCTGATTAAAGATGTCCTTAACATATTTTTAGGAGTTGCCTGATGCCTTTGTATGAATTTCGTTGTGAAAATTGTGAAAAACAGTTTGAAAATATTCAAAAATTTTCTGATCCCAATCCAGATGCCTGTCCCTTTTGTAGCAAGGGGCCAATTGTTAAACTCATGAGTCGCTCCGCCTTTATCCTCAAAGGAACGGGTTGGTATCAAACTGATTTTAAAGGTAGCACCTCTGGAAAAAGCGCGGCAAATGCTGAAAAACCGACATCTAAAGCGGCCTCAGAAACTGTTTCGACGCCGACCCCAAGTGCGGATGCTCCGCCATCGCCATCCATATAAATCCGTATATCACTAACTTTATGATGGTATATCTATAGCTAGCTGATTGTTAATGTTTTATTTCTAATTTATCGGTTCGTCAATAAGCTCTATGCTTTCCTCAATAAGGGCTTTCCCATTAAGTCCATTTTTTGCCCCCTGATTAGGTGTATTAACCGTCGCGAGTCGCACGACCTCTGTGCGAAGCTTTTCTCTGTCCCGCACGGGAATTAACTCCAATGACCGCGACTGGTTCAGCCATTTTTTAGTTTTAGAGCCCGAATCAAAAGCCGCAGCTGCCAGGTAGAGAGCATTATCAGCTGATAAGTCTCGTCTCATAGCCTGAAGTATAGATCTTCGTGCTTTATCTCCAACAATTTTAATGGCATAGCGCATAATATACTGTTCGGCTAAACCGCCACGATCTCGAAATCTCTTAAAATAATTAGAGACTCTATAGGTAGGGTCAGAACCAAGTGCTCTCTCAACATCCTCTAATTGAACGGGATAGCCCAGTTCCGCCAGTCCGATTAAAGCCTTCATGCGTAGCCACAGCCTTGGAGCATTATAGGCTGCTTCCCGAAGGATAGATTCTGAATTCCCCAAGCGATTACTTACTATTCCATCAATTAATTTATGTCTTTGATAGAAAAAAGGATGCTGCAAAGCCTTGTGAAACTCTTCGACCTCGACAAAACTCAAGGAACGGCTAAAACCCTGACCTAAAAGGCATGCTTTATTGGGTAAGTACCAGTAAGGGTTAGCGAACATTGCCCCATTATCCCCGTTAACTTCAGTGAACTTGGGCCCACTGTTAAGCATGCTAGTCGAGGAAACTACCTCGGGTTTTTTTTCTGGCTTAGGAGTCTTATCCGAGGCTTTAGAGGTCTCCTCGATTGGAAGGGGCAATGGCGCTAAACTATTGTCATTTTGTGCGGATTCTATACCGAGGAAATTTGACACCTCTTTGAAAAGACCATCAATCCCTAACTGGGCGGCAAGCGAATCATCAGCCTCGGCGTTTAGGGGGGCCGGGGAAGATAGGTCTCCCCCAACGCCCTGATCCAAACCCTGGGTACCGTCCTCCAAAAAAAATTCATTTTCCGGGGGTGCAAACAATTTTTGATAAATCATATAGAAACAGATTAGGGCAACGGTACTCGCAAGAACGATTTTTAGGATTCTCCCCATATCCTGTAGATTTCGACCTACTTTAGAAGGGGCATCCTCATCTTTGATAAATTTAAATCTATGCCCCAAATTTACAAAATTATGCTTAAGCTTACCTAGCCCCAAGGTTCCAGGAATACGCGTCCATTTGGTTGAAGCAGCGCTGGCATTTGGAAGATCACTGACTTTTAGGTTATGAAACCCACCATTTTGAGGAGAACCACCGAGGTCATTTTGATTTCCAGCGTTATAAAGATCTAAGCTAGGCCCCCCACCAAACTGAGGGTTCATCCTAATATTGGTATCAACGAGTTGGGTTTTATCATCGCCATTATTCATGTGTAGCCTCCTTGCTGCACTGATGTTTTCGGCATTTCACAATTTTTCTTTAATGTATTGCCATATATTTTTATTAATGATTTTAATTTTGAATGGTTATGCAGTCTATGGCCAAAAATTAGATGTTTTATGGCTAAGCAAGGACTGGGGAGAAGTAAGCGACAATAAATTCAGACTATTTTTCTTGCTTTTTTCAAATTTTCTATGATACTAGGCTTTTCCAAGGTCTGCTTTTCAGGTAGATTTGTTCTTCTAACCTTTTATTTTTAGCAATGGGAATAATAAAAAATGTTTAAGAAAGTTGATGAACTGCGCAACATCGGCATTTCCGCCCACATCGATTCGGGGAAAACCACGTTAACAGAACGCGTCCTCTATTATGGCGGACGAATTCATAAAATTGAAGAAGTCCGTGGTGGTGGTGATGGTGCGACAATGGACCATATGGAACTTGAAAAAGAGCGCGGTATCACTATTACATCGGCTGCAACAACTGTACGCTGGCAGGATAAAGTCATTAATATTATTGATACCCCAGGTCACGTTGATTTTACCATCGAGGTAGAAAGATCGCTTCGCGTCCTTGACGGAGCTGTATTAGTTCTTTGCGGTGTTGCTGGCGTCCAAAGTCAGTCAATCACTGTGGATAGACAGATGCGCCGTTATAATGTCCCCTGTCTTGCTTTTATCAATAAACTTGACCGAGCAGGTGCTAACCCATTTAGGGTCATTGACTCCCTACGTGAAAAGTTAGGCCATAACGCAGTACCGATGCAAATCCCCATGGGCGTTGAAAGCAGTCATGAAGGCGTGATTGATCTTATTAAAATGAAAGCATTCTTTTTTGAGGGTCCTAAAGGGGAAACCGTGAAAGAAACGGAGATTCCCGAACAATATGTCGCCCAAGCCAAAGAATATCGCGGCATCATGCTTGATAAAATATCCATGTTCAGCGACGAAATGACTGAACTCATGCTGGATGACAAAGAAGTCCCAATGGACCTCATTTATAAATCCGTACGATCGGCAACTATTGGGCGTCAAATAACGCCGGTTTATATGGGATCAGCCTTTAAAAATAAAGGCGTTCAGCTTCTTCTCGATGCCGTTTGCGATTTTTTGCCATCCCCCAATGAGCGCGTATATATAGCGCATGATAACACGAACAATGGTGCGACGGTTGAAGTTAAACCCGACGCTAGTCTTCCCCTCGTTGCCATGGCATTTAAGATTGCTGATGAAGCCTTTGGTCAGTTGACCTACACGAGAATTTATCAAGGAACTGTCCGCAAGGGCGAATCTCCCTATCTTCCGCGTCTTGGTAAACATCAACGTGTGAGTCGCATCGTACGCATGCACTCAAACGACAGAGAAGACCTTAACGAAGCAAGAGCAGGTGATATCGTCGCTCTTATTGGTGTTGACTGTGCTTCGGGTGACACCTTTTGTGATGACAAAATTAATGTCACCATGGAAAGTATCTTTGTGCCTGAACCCGTTATCGAGCTCGCCCTCAAGCCAGAAAAACAAGACGATCTTGTCCGGGTATCCAAGGCACTCAATAGGTTTATGAAAGAAGACCCGACTTTCCGAGTTACTGTTGATCCCGAGAGCAATGAAACCCTAATAAAGGGTATGGGCGAGCTGCATCTAGAGATTTATGTTGAACGTATCAAGCGAGAATATAAAGCAAGCGTTATCGTTGGCCAGCCTAAAGTAAATTATAGGGAGTCGCCAACCATACCATCAACTTATGATTACAAACATAAAAAACAAACCGGTGGTGCTGGTCAATACGCTCATATCGTTGGAAAACTTATTCCACTGCCTGAGGATTGTCCTGATAATTTCATCTTTAAAAACAATGTTGTTGGTGGTTCTGTTCCAAAAGAATATATCCCCGCTGTGGAAAAAGGCTTACGCGAATCCATTGATAAAGGGCCTCTCGCAGGTTGCCAGGTTATTGGGGTACAAATTGAACTTGATGACGGTGGTTTTCACCCGGTGGATTCATCGGAAATGGCATTTAAGATTGCGGCGCGCAGTGCATTTAAAGAGGCGTTTTTGGCTGCTAAACCCGTTCTTCTTGAGCCAATCATGGCAGTAGAGGTCGAAACCCCAACTGATTTTCAAGGTTCCGTTCAAGGAGACCTTTCCTCACGACGCGGTCTGTTACTAGGCAGCGATATGCGCGATGATTACGCAGTCATTCTTGCGGAAGTTCCTCTTTCAGAAATGTTTGGTTACTCTACGGATCTTCGCTCAAAAACCCAGGGAAAAGCCTCATTCACCATGGAATTTGCTCGTTATAGACCGGTTCCGGCTTCAATTCAAGAGCAAATTGTTTCTAAGCATCGCGAAGAGCAAGCCAAAGGAAACAAATAACTTTTCATCTAATTTTGCCCTAACGCAAAGCCCAGTTTGAGCCAAATGCTTAAACTGGGCTTTTTATTATCCATGCCGCACCGTAAAATTTATTTATCTGTCTATACGTTAAATTATAAAACCGCAAAAAAAAGAAACTTCATGACCAAGGAACAAGGTTTTCTCTCCCAAAGACCACAACGAGAGAGAAAACAGCGCCATTTTAGACTGATAAAAAACAAACCAGGAGACCACCTCCTGGTAACGCCTTTTTGTTGTGATAAAACGCTGTTACCAGAAGATTTGCTGCCCCCAAAAAAAATTAAAGAGCCGATTCCGCTTGCCAAAACAGATGGTGACGACCTAAAAACCAAATCAATTGCCCGAATTAACATCTTGGATGATGACTGTCCTTTTATTAGAGCCCTTGAATCATTTACCGAAAAATTAGAAAAAGAAATCTCAAATTTTATTAAATGGTGAGAAGTTGGGCCCAAGCTTTTTTTTGGTCCTTGCGATTCACTCAGTTTCACGGTAATTTTATAAGAGAAAAACGCCTTTTAGACACCTTGGGACAAATGAATGATTTTAAGATACTTCTTAATTTGTGTATTTCTTACCCTAAACTGTGGGCCGCAGCAGATTAGGAATGAAAACAATTCTCAAGTTTCTTCTTCTCCTTTTTCCTGGACCCTTAGCTCTGGGGGCATAGACGCGCTTGAATTTTCTAGTTACTTTAATGATATTTATCGCAATGAAAACTCATCAATAAAACCAAATAGATTTAACTATATTCCCCCAAAGAGCCTAATTGATCACCCCACTCTCCTGCCCCTAAAAAACCTCAAGCAGGTCAGTAAAATGTACAAAAAAGTAAGAATAGAAGAGATCGTAAATGAGAGTAATGCCCTGCAAAAAAGGTTATTGACTGAGAAACCAGACTACAGTCTTAGTAGCGAGACCCCAACGTTTGTGTTTATTAATGGCCTTGCGAGCGAATTTGTGGAAACCCTCCCGTTTGCGGAACTTTTTGAAATTAAAAATAGCGAATTAGCGGAGAAGTGGGCCACCATTGTGGAACAACTGCGTCCCATGGACCATGTTTTTGATCTCACCTTAAATGCTGAACAAAATATCCCCCTTAAAGAATTGGTAGAGGTAAGAAGCCTCGTCCAAAACAATCATACCCTTTTTAATTTTATTTATTTAAAACCAATATATCGGAGCATGGAAAGCATCGGCACGATTGCGCATTCTGCTCAAATTTATCAGCGGCGCATTGATAAAATTTTGCCGCTTCTGGGTATCACAGATAATGTCTATTTATTTGGACATTCACGCGGGACCGCGATTGCTTTAGAAATGCTCAGCAATGCTAAAGACGATCCTGCAAAAAATCCATGGTTTAACGCCACGCGAGGGCTTATCAGTTTATCAGGTGTTATATTCGGTTCCGAAATGGTGGATTCCCTTCTTCATGATGAAAAAAAACCTACTTATAACCAGCTTCATGCGATAGAAGTTTTTTTGGATGAGGCGCATATTCTTGACGGTGATATGGGACAAAAAGCGAAGATATTTGCCCACAATTTAAAACTTATTGGCGATCTGGGCTTATCGTTTGGCGCGATGAGCCTAAAGGGCTACGATCCAGAAATTATGAAAGCCCTAACCCAAACGACACCGCATCAGCTTAAGGAACTCTTCAAGGTAATTATTGGCCCATTTTTAAAATGGAATCAATCACCTGGCCAGTTTTACAATGAAAATCTATTAAAACTAAAGATTTTTTTGCAGGGTATTTATGAAGGCCTCAATGAGCTGTCCTCACAAAGTAGAATCACCTGGTGGGAAAGACATAGCATTCCTGGGGGAGATTTTCTTTATTATGCGATTCCGACAAGTATGAACCCGAATGATCTTAGTGAAGACCTTTATCACCAGGATACGCTTGATTTTAAGGCTCTAAAACTGGGTTACCTGGCATTTAGGAAAGATTTTGGTTTCGATTTAAATGATAGCCAGCTCCCGATGCACCGTACGATATTTTGGCCTCATGTGATTCATCAACTCAATATGAGGTCTCCCCTAATAAAAACAAAAACTCTCTCTGTTTTGGCTAACCATCACTGGGGCGTTACGATGCAAACTGTACAAGAAACACGCGCAAAGACTAAAAATCCATTTCCTAGACTGGCATTTCTTAAAGCCTTAGCGTATAAAATAAGAGCCGATATGCCCACGCCCTGATTTTTGCAGTGCAGGCAATTTTTAAGTCAAACTCACAAAAAAAGAGAAATCTACCCCAATGCTTACTGAAGAAAACTTTGAATCAAATGCGCTGGTATTTCGGGAAAGACAAGCTGGCGTGAGTTTAGTGTATGATGATGAAACAAGCTCCTACAGCTATAATGCTTACTGCCTTGAAAAAAAACTCTTAAAAGAATTGATGTCAAAAGAGTTTTCTTATCTGAGTGATGCTCTCGCCTATATCAACGAAGAGTTTGGAAGTTGGAGTTTAGAAAAGCTTGGCTTAGAGGAAACCGAAGGCTGTGGATCATGTGCGGCCAAGAAGTAGTGCCAGGACCTCAGGATTGAGCCGCCGGGGCTTAAATTCCTTGTTAATTGCTACAACCATAATTTCTGCTTCCGTCAGCAGAATCATATCTTGATTCTGCGCGGTGGGTTTTAAATAGGCATTTTGAAAAAATATCATCGTCGGAGAAGGGCTGACGAGAACTTTGGATTCAATGATGAGCTTATCAGCAAATTTTGCTGCTTTGAGATATTTTATTTTTACTTCCCGCACAACAAACTGCAGACTAAATTCGCTGATAAATTTAAGAAGAAGATCTTGCGTTAGAAGCTCTTCACGAGCGCGCTCAAAGAATTTGAGGTACTGGGCATGATAAACGGAGCCAGAAAAATCCGTATCCTCATAATAAACTGCAGTCTCAAGTTGAGACTTGAGGGCAAATGTCCTAGGAAGTTTAGTTGGTGTCTCGTTTGGCACTAAAAATATTTTAACCTTTGTCTAATCTAAATAGAGACTTTGTTTTTCTTATTATTAAACCTAAAGAAAATCCTGTTAGGAAATATCTTCCAAATATTTACCATAGAGAATCTTTAACTTTTCTCTAGACTCCTGACTAATATAGCGGGGATCTGTCATAATCGCATTTTTGGCGGCTGACTGACAGCTACACTGCCATGTCGCGGGCAGGTTAGCGACAATTTGTGCGACCACTTGGTTTGCTGTGACGCTATTTTCTTTAAGCACTTGAATTACAGCATCGACATTGACGTCTTCCTCTGATTCGTGCCAGCAATCATAATCGGTGGCAAGCGCGAGCATACCGTAGCACATTTCAGCCTCTCGAGCTAACTTTGCTTCTGGTATCGCCGTCATGCCAATCACTGCCGGGTGAATTGTTTGACGATAAAGTTGTGATTCGGCTCGCGTAGAAAACTGAGGTCCTTCCATACAAACGTAAACGCCACCCATATGTACGCGTGGAGTTATACTGTTAGCCGAGCTTCCCATGAGTTCTCTAAAGGGAGAACAAAAGGGGTCGGCAAAAGAAACGTGCCCGACCACCCCGTCTCCAAAAAAAGTCGATGCGCGTATCCCTTTGGTGCGGTCATAAAGCTGGTCCGGAATAACCATATAACCAGGAGAAATATGCTCTAACATAATCCCAACCGCCGAGAGTCCAATAAGATGCGTGACGCCTAACTCTTTAAGGGCATGAATATTGGCACGGTAATTCACTTCGCTCGGGGTAAATCGGTGGCCTTTACCATGACGCGGTAAAAAAAATACTTTTTTACCATGAATATCCATTTCTGTGACGTGATCGGAAGGATCGCCAAAGGGGGTTTTGATACTGTGCTCATTAATGATTTTTGCCAGCGGCATCTGATAAAACCCTGAACCACCAATAATACCGAGCTGCACATTAGTTTTTTTTGCGGTCATAATTTATTTACTTTCCTTTGCCAAATTTGCTGAGGAGGTCATCCATGGTGAATGGTTTCGCTGGAGGACGAGAATCTCTACCCCGCGCCTGGTGCCCATGAGCATGTTGGCGGTCACTGCCACCGCTGCCGCCTCTATTTTGTGGAGGGCCCCCTGGACCTGAGGAGGTATACCCAGCGCCCCCTTGGCGGTTGGAGCGATTTTTATCAGTACCACCTGCCTGGTCATTTGCATGGCCCGTATCACCTGCTTTTCTTAGCTCAGGGTTACTTTTGCAGGATAAGCTAATACGCTTACGCGGGACATCCACATCAACAATCGTAACTTCAAGCACTTTTCCAACAGAGGCTATTGTTGCCGGATCTTTAACAAATTGATCGGCTAATTCGCTTATGTGTACCAGTCCGTCTTGGTGTACCCCAATATCCACAAAGGCACCGAAATTGGTGACATTCGTAACCGTACCTTTGAGCTTCATACCGGGCCGCAGCTGGGAAAGCTCGCTGATTTCGTCCGAATAAAATAAACGGCTGCCGTCCTCACGAGGATCGCGTCCTGGCTTGATGAGTTCGCCCTGAATATCGACAAGCGTTGGCATCCCCACAACATCATTGACATACTTTTCCCAAGGAATTCGTGCTATGACTTCGCCATTGGTGAGAATATCTTCAATCGTCATACTCTGATCTTTAACAATGGTTTCAACAAGATGGTAGCGTTCAGGGTGCACAGCAGAGTTGTCGAGTGGATTATGTGACTGGGGCACTCGAAGAAAACCGCTTGCTTGTTCAAATGCTTTGGGACCAAATCCCACAACCTGATACAAATCCTGACGGCTTAAAAAGGGGCCATTAGCCTCACGGTGTTTGACGATATTTTTAGCGAGTGTCGCGCCAATACCAGATACGTAGCTTAGGAGTTTATAGGATGCGGTATTTAGGTTTACCCCCACATTGTTAACGCAACTCTCGACAACTTCTTTTAAAGACTGAGAGAGATGATTGACATTGACGTCGTGCTGATACTGACCGACGCCGATAGAACGCGGATCGATTTTTACGAGCTCAGCCAGAGGGTCTTGAAGCCGCCGGGCGATACTCACAGCACTGCGAATAGTGGGATCTAAAGTCGGAAATTCTTCGCGAGCAATGTCATCTGTGGAATAAACACTTGCTCCTGATTCATTAACAATAGCGCGTTTTACGCTTTTCATATAAAAATGGTCGAGGGTTTCTTTGATAAAATGATCGATTTCTCTTGAGCCCGTGCCATTACCTATGGAGAGATATTCGACTTTGTGCCGCACGATAAGCTCTTTAATTTTGTCTCTTGCCGCGGCGTTATTGGCATTTTTAGCATCATTGTAATTTGGGTAAATGATAGCATAATCAAGTAAAGCACCTGTTTCTGAAATGACAGCGATCTTTGATCCGGTTCTCAGACCGGGATCTATGCCCATAACAATAGTTCTTGGCAAGGGGGGAAGCATCAATAAATTCGCCAAATTTTGGGAGAATACATTGATGGCTTCTGCTTCTGCGCGTTTTTTAAGTTCTAACCGAATATCTGTTTCGATGGAACTGGATATCAGCCTCTTGTAGGCATCTGCCACAACCTCATGTAACCATGTTTCCACGCATTTAGTTGGTTTTAATGGGGCGACAAAATTGGCTTTGAGTTCACTCAGAATCGCTTCTTCATCAACTTCAATTTTTAGAGACAATGCTTTTTCTACCTCGCCACGTCGCACCGCCATAATACGGTGACCAACAGCATCCTTCACCGCTTCATTATAGGTATAATAATTTTCATAATGATCCTGGTTTCTTTTTTTATTTGCAGAAAAATCTTTTTTGCTAGATTCACTTTTTTCTGGTTCAGAAGATTTTTCTGTTCGACTGGCCACAAGGCGTCCGGTATCAAAACTCATCTGCCTCACTTTTGTTCTGAGATCGGCGTTTTCGCTGATGAGCTCAGCTATGATATCCTGGGCACCTGCTAACGCATCTTGAATGTCCGGAACGACTTTAGCAGGCTCAAGAGAGGAAATCTTATCTTTAGGCGTTACATAAGCTGCCGCAACTACCTGTAAATCATTAATTTTGGGAGCATCAGCCAAAATCATATCAGCAAGGGGTTTAAGTCCTTTTTCACGGGCAACTTGCGCCCGAGTTCGGCGCTTAGGCCGGAAGGGCAGATAAAGATCGTCTAAAGTTTGTTTGTTATCGCAATTGAGGATTTTTGTCTTTAACTCAGGGAAAATTTTTTGGATTTCAGGGTCAAGAGCTGCTTTTTCAGCAATAACTGCCAAATATTTTTTCTTATCTTCTTCAAGTTCTGACAAATAATGGTAACGGTCCCGCACATCCCTGAGCTGAACCTCATCCATCGAACCGGTCATTTCTTTCCGGTAGCGTGCCACAAAGGGGATGGTACCTTGCTCTTCAAATAACAACTTAATCGCGTTGTTTACCTGAAACTCTTGTAATTTAAGCTCTTTTGCGACTTTGGAAACCAAAACCTGCATCACGTTTTTCCCCTTTTAAAACTTCACTACAGAAGTGGCAAGAACACTGGTTAAAATATCTTAGATGATGGAAAAAAATAGCCGATTTCAATGGCGGCATTTTCGGGGCTATCAGATCCATGCACGGTGTTTTCGCCAACATTTACGCCGTAAAGCTTGCGGATGGTCCCGGCATCAGCCTTTGCAGGATCTGTGGCTCCCATGATTTCGCGATTTCTTAGGACGGCATTTTCACCTTCTAAGGCCATAACGACCACGGGACCAGAAGTCATATAATCGACTAACTCACCAAAAAATGGGCGCTCTTTATGAACGACATAAAAGCCTTCAGCTTCTTTTTTTGAGAGGAGTTTCATTTCCATGGCCGCTATTTTTAAGCCCTTGTCTTCAAACATCGCTACTATCTTGCCAATCAGATTTCTCTTAACACCGTCTGGTTTTACAATTGATAAAGTTTTCTGAATCATGTGATACTCCTAAAAAATGTTTTACGCTAAAATGTTTTATTAAAGAATATTTTTCACTCACTCTGAGTAAAAATCCTCATATAAAGAAACGGCCCAAATAGTTGTCGCTACCCCAAGGTGTTCTTTAAAAAAAGCCAGTCTTTCGAACTCTTTTCGCAAAATCCCATTATTAGGTAAGTTTCCTAAAAAGAAAAGGGATTTTAACCATAAATGTTCATCTGCAAACAATATGAAATATTTACAGAATTTGCCTTACAGGCCAATAGTTTGTGGACAAGTGATTAACATCTCAGCCTCAATTTGCGACCCCCTTCGTTAATTCATAAAGGGAAAGCCTAAACCACCTGCGGCAAGAATTTTGAACCGGTAGGCCTGATCAGGTTTTGCCCAAAGCTATCACTTATCTCCACACAGGATGGGTCGGCTGGGCTTGTCTAAGTTACCCAGGCTCGATCAATGTCCCTTTTAATATCAGGGATATTGACTCGCTCAGGAAAAAGTAATTGTTCTCAATTGGGAACACTAAAATAAAATAAAACTAATTTTATTTGACAACCATTCTCATTGTGATATGGGCAGTAAGGATAAAGAAACCTAATTTAGAAAAGGAATACTAAAATGTATTTTAGTTTTACTAAAAAATTCACAAAATTTTGTGCCCTTTTACCCCTAGTTATGACCTCATTAAATCTTCAGGCAGGTTCATTTATGGAGCTTAATTGTTCTACCGCTAAAGCTGCAGAGCAAACCTTTGAAGATTATTTTCAGTCTATCATTGAAAATAATGATTCTGCCTGTTTGCTCAATTTTATTAGAGCCACATTTATAGATAGCAAATTGCCGGAAGATCAAATCAATGACAAATTTTTCTCCTCTGGGGAGCTTCTATTAAATATAGTAAAACAAAGTGTCACATTGAAATCTGCCGCAATCCAGTCCCAGCTCGAGGAAATGTCAAAAGATAAAGATGTCCCGACAGAAGACAAAATAGCTGTGTTAAACCAATTGTTTGAAAATTCTGTGGTGACATTAAATGAATTAGATATTGAAGTTAATCTATTGAGACGAAAAGCCGTTTATATGTTTGTTCAACAAGATAACTTGGATGAAGCTATCAAAATTTTGGCTACTATCGATAATCTCACGTTAGGCATCAATTACAATTTAAATATTTTACAGCAAATTTATGCAAAAGATGAAGGAAAGCAAATTGAAATAAATTTGTACATACTGACCACATTGACTCCCCAAAATATTGGCGACAAATTATTCAAAGCTGATTTACTCAAGAATGATTTTTTATTGACGCAGCCGGAACTAAAGGAAAAATTGACGGTAATACATGATGAAACTGAGAAATTAATCAATTTATCTCTGTCAAACATAGCCATGCTTCAAGATAAAGTGATGTCCGATGCTGACGATGACGCTACAAAAGAAGGTAAAAAAGCTTTTTTTGCGCAACTTTCCAGTTTTTATGAAAAGACAAGAGATGAGAGATTAGCAGCTATGAAACAAACCATAACTGATATTAAGTAGCCTCTTTCGCCTGAAGAAGGTTAAAAGAGATCATAAATTTTAACGAATTTCCTGGCGAACCAATGGCGCTTTAGCACTGTTGGTTTAGTCAGGAAAAAAATAAACGAAGTCAGGGCTGACAAGTCAAGACGAACCTCAAATCACATAGCTTTTTTCTGATCATCTTTTTGGTATCGAGTAGGACCGGCCTCGCGGCCGGGACCTCTCACACCACCGGACATACTCTGTGGTATCCGGCGGTTCCATTTAACATTTTACTTCCGCGTACACTTTGGACAAGCTTAACATTCCCAGTTTA